>JAVLCL010000198.1:723-6223 GCA_031580825.1 Halothece sp. Uz-M2-17 | reverse complement strand
GGTTTCATACCTAGATAAGTGCCGATACAGGAATACTCAATCGCGAGGTTGAGAAGCCCGCGCTATATGTGTAAGCATCAGCACGGGAGTAGGTCACTTCTTACTCTATGACTCAGCAAAAACAGTTATTCTTGCGGATAATCAGGATGGTGGGGATAAATTTGTTCTGCTTCAGGACATTCATCGGAGACTAAAGGGTCAATATTGGCTCGGATTACAGAGGCGAGTTGATGAGTAATAGAAGCAATGCTTTCTAGACGGATAATTTCTTCCCAAGAACTAATTTCCTCATCCTCTTCGACTTCATAACGTACCGTCACTAAATCCCCTTCTAGACTAACGATTCGTGCATCTTCGATCCAGCGTTGCTGATCCCGCAAGAAAATGCAGACTTCACGACCTTCGTTACAAAATTGATGAATCTTGCGGTGTAGCATCGTTATCTCCTGAGCCAATGATGTGTTTCTAGTGTTATTGATCAAGATCTCTTGCGGATTTATTGAATAGCTTCAATCTGGTTCTATTTTGACATATCAAGTTAGCAAAAATGTTAGCGCAGGTCAAACCTTTACCGATTTAATCAATTTTCAATTGATCTCACGAATATTAAACCCCCGCTTCTCTCGTCAAAGCGGGGGGAAAACTACTTTTTAATGATGTGGAAATCAAAACCTAAGTGTTATTTCATGCCAATTTCAGCATTTGCCCGACTGAGCATTGATTTTTGGCGTTTTTTGAAATTTAACACTTGGTTCCGCATTAAATTCCGCGCTTTGGCTTGAGTTGAGATAGAAGCAGTATTGGGCTTAACGGATACATCAGAAACAGTTGCAGTTTGTGGATGAACCTGATAAGTAATGCCCCGATAAGTCAGATTTGCCCGCGGTTGGAGATGAAGTTGTTTTTTCAGACCGTGAAAACGCCAGTCTAAACCCCGATATTTACCTACAGTTTGACTTTCTGTGGTTTCGACGACGGGAGTATTAGCTTCGTATTGAGTACCGCGATATGTTAATTTCATGGATTCGCCTCCGAGATTCCTGTTGTGATCATTTGAGGCGCGTTCCTTCGGGGATTTCCCTACTTCCGTCTCTCTTGAAAGAAAGTTAGAGAGATGAACGATTTCTTTTATTTCTGTATATATTGTTACAGTTTGCAGAAAAATTTGTCAAGCATTCTTCCTTCTTCTGCCAAAGTTTGTAATTTTTCTTTAAAAAACAAGTGTTCTGCAGCTTGGTCTCTCACCGCATCCCAAATGGCTATAAGCTAGAATATTACTTGCTTTTTCTCTATTGCCCATTGTCCGACTATGAAACTTGTTTGTAGCCAGAGTGATCTCAAAACCAATCTTTCCCTTGTTAGTCGAGCGGTTCCCTCTCGTCCCACTCATCCTGTGTTAGGGAACGTTCTTTTTCAAACGGATGCCGAAACCCAGCGTATTACTCTCACTGCCTTTGATTTAAGTTTAGGACTACAAACGAGCTTTCCTGCCCAAGTGAGTGAAAACCATACCTTTACCCTACCGGCGAAACTTCTCAATGATATTGTGACGCGCCTTCCCGAGGGAGAAATTACCTTATTAGGAATGGAAGATGAGGAAGGAGAAGACCAGTTTAGTGCGACCCTGATTTCTGCTTCTGGGCGCTTTCGCCTCCGTGGTATGAGTCCAGAAGAATATCCGAATTTACCTGAAATTACAACAGGAGAAGCCTTACAAGTTCCTGTCTCTGCTTTAGCAGATGGCTTAAGTTCAACCTTATTTGCTGCGAGCACAGAAGAAGCAAAACAAGTTCTGACAGGGGTACACTTAACTCGTCAAGAAGAGAGTTTAGAATTTGCAGCCACGGATGGACACCGTTTAGCAGTGCTTGATGCCACGACAGAAGGCATTGAAGGGGCAACGGAAGGCTTTGCTGTCACCATTCCCGCCCGAGCGTTACGAGAATTAGAACGCATGGTGAAAACGCAAAAAGAGGATGCTGTGGTTCATTTGCGTTGTGATGAGGTTCAGGTTGCTTTTGAGTTAGACTCGCAACGTTTAACAAGCCGTAAACTAGAGGGATCTTATCCGGCTTATGATCAACTGATTCCAAAAGAGTTTTCTAAACAAGTCAGTGTCGAAAGAAAGCGTTTATTGAATAGCTTAGATTTGGTGGCAGTTTTAGCAGATCAGAAGAATAATGTGGTTAAGTTTAGTATTGATAGCGAAAATCAACAATTATCTCTATCTGTTGATGCTCAAGAAGTGGGAAGTGCTCAAGAGTCAATTCCTGCTCAAATTACAGGGGAAAGCATTGATATTGCCTTTAATGTCAGATATTTAATGGATGGACTGAAAGCCTTTAAAGGGAATGAAATTCAAATGCAACTTAATGAAGCCACGCAACCGATTATTTTCAGTCCCTTGGGAGAGTTAAAAATGACTTATTTAGTCATGCCTGTCCAATTACGAGATTAAGGGCTGTATTAGTGGGAAAAAGGAAATCAAAGAGTCTCTTTCCTTATTCCTTATCTCCCTCTTTCTCAACTGAGTTCACTGCTATAGCAATCAGTAATGATTCATGAGAAATTTTTGTTGCCTGGGGCAAATTGCCTACTGCCTTAAACCAGAATTGATCTCTCACAACTGATTCCTGACTGCTGTAGTAAAGATTGACTGTTTTCTAGCCCATTAATAGAACATTATCAATCACGTGAATAATACCATTGTCGGCTTCAATATCAGGGGCAATGACGGTGGCATTTTTAACTTCAAATCCATCAGAACAATCAATGGGAATCGGTGATCCTTCTATGGAAACTGCTTGTCCGAGGTCAGCTAATTCACTTTTACGATAGTGACCTGATAAAACATGATAAGTGAGAATGCGAGCCAGTTGTGGGGGGTTTTGAACTAGGGTTTGAATGGTTCCCGGTGGCAATTTTGCAAAGGCTTCGTCGGTAGGGGCAAAGACAGTAAAGGGTCCTTCACCAGCGAGAATCTCTACTAAACTAGCTGCTTGCACAGCTTGTACTAGGGTTTTAAAGTTGTCATTTTCAACAGCGATATCGACAATAGTTGGCATTGGTAATAAGTTTAAGAATAAATCATAAATTGCTTTGACTGTTTATTTTATTCGATTCTGCTCTTCCTTTTTTATAAAACTTTTAATCGCTGGGATTGAAAAAAGTAATGATTTCAAATCTCTCGTCAACATTTACTGATTGAAGATGAAATCGGGCTGAAATTGAAGAACCATTCCTAACCCTAAAAAGACACTACTCCAGACATAAAAATGCACGGCGATAAACTTGGAGTTGCTGACTTTGTCTGGTTGATCATGATATTGTTGCACATGGCGCACCAGTTGGTAAGCCCAAGGTGCTGCCAAGAAAATCAAGAGTGTTGTGATGGGAAAATAACCCCAAGCAATCCAAAATAACGTTAAAAGGAAGATACTTGCCGTTGAAGCAATGAGAACATTTGCCCCAGTTTGTGTTCCTAAACGCACAATCGGAGAACGTTTTCCAGCCGATAAATCGTCTTCTACTTGATGGAAATGGGAACAAAATAAGATGATCGAGGTACTCATACCAATCAGAGTGGAGATGGCTAAAGCGAATCCACTAAATGCTTGTGTTTGTGAGTAATACGCTGCACTAATCGCGAGAGGACCAAAGCAGATAAAACAGATGATTTCTCCTAAGCCTTGATATCCCAAGCGAAAAGGGGGACCTTGGTAGGTGTAGCCTAAAAAGCAAGCAAGGAGGACAAAGCCCACGACTAGCCAATCCTGTTGTAACCACGCGATCGCGCCCAACCCGAAAATCGCTCCGATTAAACAAATATTACTCACCCAAAAAACAAGCGATTTATTGCCAGTAATATTGACAACTGATGTCGTTTTATTAATATCAATTCCTGTTTCTGAATCAAAAACATCGTTGCTTAAATTTAACCAAGCAATAATCAAAATTCCAGACAGTAAAAATAGTAAAAAAATCGACCAATCTAGTTGTTTAGTTTCACGATAAGCGACCAGTGTTCCCATCGTAATTGGAACAACCGCAACACTATAAATTGGGGGCTTAATCGCTGCGATCCATAAGGATGTATTAATTTTTTTTACAGTTGTCTTTTCAGAACTGGTTAAACGCATATAAAAATAACAAGCTCACGGGGAGTTTACCATTCAGTGTCATGCTACCGATCTCGACTCGGGAATCGCTAAAATCGTTGTTAAGATGAATTAATAGCGAGCAATGGTTGAAATCGGAAACAACATCTCCATTAGAAATATCATCTTTGTTCCCATAAGACCAGCAAGATTATAAAATTATTTACAATTATTGCCCTCATGTCAGTGACTTCCTGCTACGCTAGAGGATTAGCCGATGATCAAAGCCTATACTCTTTCTTACAAAACTGTCAGAACCGATGCCAAAGGAATAACGAATCGTTAATTGTTAGCGTGACGCAATTGATTTCTGCTGTTGATCCCTTGGCGACGTTACAACGATTTGCTATTCCCCAACAACGAACTTTTTATTGGGAAAATCAACAAGAAAACAGCGCGATCGCGGGGTGGGATAGCTGTCAAGAAAAAACAATTACGACCCCCAATCGTTTAGAAAAAACTCAAGCCTTTATTGATCAATATCGAGATAGAATCATTGAGACAGGTGAAATGAGTTGTCCAGAAGTGGGCGTTAAGTTTTTAACCAGCTTGACATTTTTTCCGTTTTCCCCTTTAGCTTCTCCCTTTCCCGCAGCAACTATTTTTATTCCGAAATGGCAAGTCACTCGCACGGAAAATTCTTGTTTTTTAACTTATAATATTACGTTATCTGCTCAAACGAATACCGCTCGCATTCAATCAGAAATTCAGTCGAGAATTGAAGAAATTGAACAACAATCTCAGTCGTTAATTAATTTCCCATTTGCGTTCTTTTCTCAGCCAACAAAAGCATTACAAAAAAAAGAAGTTGCGCAAAAAGATCAGTTCAAAAAAGCAGTGGCTTGTGCGCTAAAAGATATTCAAAAACAAGATTTGAGTAAAATTGTTTTGTCCCACCACCTTGATGTGGTTTCGAGATTAAAATTTGATCCGTTTTTATCCTTACATTATTTACGACAAAAACATCCCGCTTGTTATATTTTTTCTGTGGGCAACGATCAGGGAACAACCTTTGTTGGGGCAACACCAGAACGGTTATTTAGTCTGAGGAAACAGCGATTAATTAGTGATGCTTTAGCGGGTTCAGCCCCCCGAGGTCAAAGCGCGATCGCGGATCAAAAACTTGCCAAAACGCTTCTCAATAGTGAAAAAGAAAGACGAGAACATCAAGCCGTTAGTGATTATATTAGCCAACAATTAATAGCCCTTGGATTAACCCCGCAGCGATCGCGCCGTCAACTTTTAAAACTAAATAATATTCAGCATCTGTGGACATTAATTCAAGCCGATGTTCCCAGTCAGATTAAACCCTTAGACATTATTGCCCAACTGCATCCAACTCC
>JAVLCL010000198.1:0-713 GCA_031580825.1 Halothece sp. Uz-M2-17 | reverse complement strand
GTGGCTGGGGTTCCCAGCGCGATCGCGCTCGAAAAAATTAGGGATTACGAAACCTTTGATCGCGGTCTTTATGCAGCCCCCATTGGTTGGCTCGATCTTCATGGTAATGCGGAATTTATGGTGGGAATTCGTTCAGCTATGATTCATAATAATCATGCTCGTTTATATGCAGGTGCAGGAATTGTTGCGGGATCCAATCCGGATAAAGAACTTGCTGAAGTGCAACTCAAATTACAAGCAATGTTAAAGGCATTAAGGTAGTCATTAGTAACTGATCACTGATGATCCTGTGGATTGAACCAAGTGCATTCCTGCGTTTTGAAACCGTTGAAAGGCAGCATCTGCTTGTTCGGTAAAATCAGCCCCACCAGGAACCACAACGGGAGAAGTACAATCTTCTAAAAGGTAAACTTTGTTCGCCAAACTGGGATCACGTTGTTGAATTTCTGTGAGTAAATCATCAATTGTCCAAGCGACACAATGGCTTTTTGCTTGTCCGGCAATGATTAATTGATCAAAGTTTAATAATTGCTCAATTAATGCCCGATTTTCCTGTGCAATGCTATTTCCATTCTGGTCTGTTATCACTTCTGGACGTAACACCGAATAATTTTCGGTTAGCGGGTTATTTCCTTTAATTTCATATTGAGTTTGTTGTTTACGGGCGACTGTATAGAAAAATAACGCCTCTTCCACCGAAGAAACCAAACTAT
>JAVLCL010000197.1:0-6228 GCA_031580825.1 Halothece sp. Uz-M2-17 | reverse complement strand
ATTTCGCGCTTCGTAATCTTGCTGTAAGCGTTGCGTGGTTTCCTCAATTCGCTTCTGATGTTCTTGTTCTAACTGTTTTTCTCGATCTTCTATCTTTTTTTGATGTTTCTCTTTCAACTGCGTGATTTGACTTCTCATCACAAAGAGAACACCAACGCCACCAATAATCAGACCAATAACAGCACCTAAGATAGCACCCATTTTTATTTCTCTCCTTTAAGTTCTGAGTATGATTTTTATCACTGAGCTTAACACTAATTGCCTAGAAAACAAGTCTAATTCAATTCCATTGAGACTCCTTTAAGATTGTACCGATGAACGGTATAACTAATATCCTAATAAAGAGAAATTAAATTGATCGAAACCACACGAGACCACAAATGAAAAATTGGTTGACTCCTTTGCTTTCTGGATTCCTGCTGACAAACTACATCAGTTCTCCGCCAGTGTTTGCACAGTCGAAACAAGATTTAACGCTCGTTTATCCGCCACCCCAGCATCAAACCACTGCTGAGCAAATTTTCCTCATTGGTACTGCTTCCGCTACAGTCTATGTGAATGGTCAACCCATTGAACAAAGTGCTGCCGGACATTTTGCGCCGAGTTTCCCACTCCAGATGGGAGAGAATCAATTTACAATCCGTTCTGGCGATAAAAACGTGACCCTCGAAATTACTCGTATTTCTCCTGTTCCCACTCCTCCTAGTGATGGCGGTTTTGCACTGGACTCTCTCTTTCCTTCTCAACCGATTACTCGTGAAGTTGGAGAAAGCATTTGTTTACAGGCAATTGGCACACCACAAGCGGATGTGACAGCGACTGTGGGAGAACAAGTGATTCCCCTTTTCCCTCAATCTCAACACGCCCTTCCTCCCAATTATGCTGTTTTGACGGGAAACAACGCTCCTCTTAATCAGCTTACCCAACTGTATCAAGGATGTTTCACGCCGGAAGGAGCGGGAAATTTGGGTAATCCGATTTATCAGATGCAATTGGCAGATCAAACGATTACTGCTTCGGAGACAGAAGATATTATGATTTTATCCCCAGAAGAGAGAACTGTGGTGGAAGTCACTACAGAAGCGGGTGCAGCACGAACCGGTCCGGGAACAAGTTATTCGCGACTCACGCCGTTGCCAAAGGGAACGAGATTAACGGTTACTGGACGAGAGGGAAAATGGTTACGGTTGGCGTATGGCGCTTGGATTGATGGAGAGGAAACACAGGTGATCCCGGAGGCAATTCCACCGCAGACATTTATTCGTAGTATCAAAGCCGAACCAAACGCCCAAAGCACAGAGATTCACTTTCCGTTGCAAGTTCCGGTTCCCGTGGCTGTGCAACAGGGAGAAGAGACATTTACCCTGACGTTACATCATACGATCGCGCAAACCGATACCATTCATCTCGATGATGATCCCCTCATTGAACGCTTGGATTGGCAACAGATTGACCCCGAAACGGTGCAATATACCTTTCATCTCAAATCCGATCAACAGTGGGGCTATGATTTACGCTATGAGGGCAGTAACTTGATTTTATCTCTGAAACATCCCCCAACAGGGCAATCCGTTCAACCCTTAGCTGGCATGAGAATTTTAGTTGATCCCGGTCATGGGGGTGAAGAATTAGGGGCAAAAGGACCCACAGGTTACCCCGAAAAGGCGGTTAATCTCAAAGTTTCGCAACTGTTGCAAGCAGAATTAGAACAACGGGGCGCAACGGTTTATATGACGCGGGAAACTGATCAATTTGTCTCTTTAGCCGATCGCATGGCGATGATTAATGATCTGCAACCCGCGATCGCGCTGTCGATTCACTATAATGCCCTTCCTGATGATGGCGATGCCATTAATACCTCTGGCATGGCTGCCTTTTGGTACAATGCACCGGCTCACGATTTAGCGGTTTTTCTCCATAATTATCTCGTCAATGAGCTAGATCGAGACTCTTATGGGGTGTTTTGGAATACCCTTGCTCTCACCCGCCCCCATACGACTTTAGCGGTACTTTTAGAACTGGGCTTTATGATTAATCCCACCGAGTTTGAATGGGTGAGGAACCCCCAAGCACAGGAAAAACTGGCAGCGACCATTGCGGATGGGGTGCAAGTATGGTGGAATCAGAAAAAAGCCAGCGCTGAGAACAGTCAACGCTGAGCAATGATAATATGATCCAAAGGTTCAGTTATTGATTCGTCCAGCCTTTTTCTGCTTGCGACAGAACATAAGCTGCGACATCGCGAATTTGTTCATCACTGAGCCGTCTTCCGTAGGCAGGCATCGCATTTTTACCATTTCTCACCTGGTGCGCGATCGCCTCCATGGAATCCATGTTGTATTTTTCTAGAGCATCCATTCCCAAATGCTTCTCAGAAATCACAGTATTGATTCCGCCTCGATGGCATTGGGTGCAATTGGCTTTTGCCATGAAGACTTGTTTTCCGTTTTCGAGATCGGCAGCCTCTCGATCTAACGCGACTTCCTTTGTTTCTGGTTTTGTCTTAGCAACTGGTTCGGTTTGCTGTGGCTGTTGACTGATCTGAGTTTGCGATTCAGGAGCATTTTGAGCGTCAGAACTACTACAACCACTAATAAAGACAGCAACCATTACTAAGAGTGCAAGCATTTTTTTCCAAACCATAATTTGATTTCACCTCCTTAATTAACTTGTTGAGATTTTGCAACGTTGCGAACGGAAACGGTTTCTGCTTCTTCTGATCTTGATGTTGCTAGCCGATCACTAATCCAGTTTCCTAAAAAGGTATCTAAGGAAAAGATTCCGCCACCATTGACTGTAAAGAATAAGAAACCGGCTGCATAGATACTGGCTAATTCTAAATAGGGAACACTAAAGCCAGCAACTAAAACATGGTGGTACAGCGCGGTTGCCATGGTGACAAAGTTCAGTAGGGCTGCAGGTCGAGTGAATAAACCGAGGGCGACTAAAGGTGCACCAATTAATTCCACATACCCTGCAACGTAACTAAAGAAAATCGGAAACGGTAAACCTATGACTTCCACATAAGCCTGTGCAAATGATTCAACATCAGAAAGTTTGTCAATTCCGTTATGAATCATAAATAGTCCGATCACAACCCGTAAAATAACCCAACTGCCTTGAGACCAGTAGTTGGGGGTGAGGTTGGATTGAAATAATCCAGACATTAGGCGTTGCATTCGAGTTCATCCCTCCTTTTACTTAGGTTGTAAATGCAAGTCATTGCCATTTAGTTCATTAATTATTATATAACCAATAAGTTATTTATAACAATTGAACTTAGGTCGGATGAAAGGATCACTTCAGTCTAGGAATGTGGGAATTTTCCGGAGTATGTCACAATTGACACTTAAGTGGCTTAGCAGAATAATGAAATGAATTACTCTCAAGCATTACGATCCGCTCTTTTATCGAAAGAAATTTATCAAGCCTTTTCCCAAATTAAGTTTAGTGATTTTCCGAATGTAACTCCAGTCTTAATTGATCAAGACAGCACAGGAACTCAATGTGCGATGTTTTTAGACTCAACCGAAGCGGTAATCTACATTATTTTCCGAGGAAGCGAAGAAAGAGTCGATTGGTCAACTAACTTTGACTTCAAAAAAGTAGCTTTTCAGAATAATGTAATCCAAAAAGAAATTATGCAACCTCGGGAAGAAGTGTATCCTTATTCCAAGCAAAGTCAATCTGGTGCCAAAATGCATCAAGGGTTTGTGAATGCTTATCTCTCAGTGCGAGAACAAGTTCATGACTATTTACAACGTCATACAGCATCAAAAGTTATTGTGACTGGTCATAGCTTAGGAGGTGCTTTATCAACTTTGGCTGCAGTTGATATCCAGTATTGGTTTGGAGAACAATTGGCGATTGCTATCTATACATTTGGTTCCCCTCGCGTTGGCAATAGCGGTTTTAGAGAATCTTTTCTCAAACGAATCCCTGATAGTTATCGGTTTGTTTATGGAATGGATCTTGTTCCCGCCTTACCCAGACCTTGGCAAGGATATCGTCACGTAGAAACAGAATATCGGCTTGGATCTCGCTTTAGCCTCAATTTTTTCTCACAACGTTTCCGAGATCATGACATTGACAATTACGTTACAGCTTTACAAGAATTAGTTTAAGTTGCCTTTTTGCAGCCCATTCATCTATGGTTGTCAACTGAAAATGCGATAATCCTTAAGGATGTAAATAACAATTGACTTATGGATTTAAAATCATTGATTCGTGATATTCCCGATTTTCCGAAGCCAGGCATTGTTTTTCGCGATATTACAACTTTACTGCGCGATCGCGCGGGACTTCGCTACACCGTGGAAACCTTTGAAAGTAAATTCCGATCCGCGAACCTGATTCCAGATTATGTGATTGGTATTGAATCCCGAGGCTTTTTATTTGGTCCCACCCTCGCCTATCAATTTGGGGCGGGTTTTGTTCCCGTGCGTAAACCCGGAAAACTTCCTGCTGCGGTGCATAGCATTGAATACGATTTAGAATATGGCACAGATAAGCTAGAAATGCACCAAGATGCCCTCCCTGCGGACTCGAAAGTGATTATTGTTGATGATTTAATTGCCACTGGGGGAACAGCCAAAGCAACGGCAGACTTGATCGACAAAATTGGCTGTGAACTCCTCGGCTTCGGATTTGTTATTGAACTGAAAGGCTTAGAAGGGCGGAAAAAACTACCCGATGTTCCCCTCATTACATTAGTTGACTATTAGTTTTTTTTCATTCCTTGGAGTAGGGGCGAACCGCGGTTCACCCCTACTGTCAAATTCCCGTTCCGTGGAGAAATTCTTGGATTTCGCGATCTTCAATTCGACATTGTGGTGATTTTTCTTGGGAATCTGTTGCAGAGACCACAGAAGCAGTCCAAGTTTGTTGACGTTGCAAGGTTTGGACTTCCTGTTCTAGGGATTCAATTCGATCCACTAACGCCCGAATCACATTCGCTTCCGAGTCAGGGAGACTACCATGCTCTAATGGGTCAACACGAGTTCCTGAACGATAAACAACACGACCCGGTACGCCAACAACGGTGCAATTGGAAGGAACATCACGCAAAACAACTGATCCTGCTCCGATGCGAACATTGTTCCCAATCTGAAGATTACCGAGAACTTTTGCACCCGCACCGACAACCACATTTTCACCTAGGGTAGGATGACGCTTACCACTTTCTTTTCCTGTCCCCCCGAGGGTTACACCTTGGTAAATCAGCGCATAATCACCAATAATAGTTGTTTCCCCAATCACAACTCCCATTCCGTGGTCAATAAATACCCCCTTTCCAATTTGCGCACCAGGGTGAATTTCAATGCCAGTGACAAAACGAGATAATTGGGAAATGAGACGTGGAATTAAAGGTAGCCCGATGCGATAAAGCCAATGGGCAAACCGGTGAGATAAGATGGCTTGTAAACCGGGGTAACAAGTGATAACTTCTAGCCAGTTGCGAGCAGCAGGATCGCGCTCGAAGATAATCCGAAAGTCTGCGGTGAGCGTAGATAGCACAGGTCTTCCTAAAATTTCGGTCTAATAGATCACTAAATATTCTATCGTTTCTTGTTCTGTGTGAAAATCTTTCTTTTGTTTGAATGTTGTCAGTGTTATGCGTTCGTTGTTCTTCGAGACTTAACTCTAACTTTTACACTCCAACTCAATCAGAAATATACCCTTTATGTTTAAAATACTGACGTTCTTCTTAGGTCTAGTCTTGCTGAGTTATTACATGACCAATACTGTAATTTTCTTTCCTTTAGACTTATTTAGAGGTCTTAATGATGCTTTTGGTTACATCGTACTGATTTTTGGTATTGGGTTAGCCATTTGGCTAATGGGAGATTAATCTTTGTTGAAACGGAGAGGGAGGGATTCGAACCCTCGAGGAGGCGTGAACCCCCTAACGCCTTAGCAGGGCGCCGCTTTCAACCACTCAGCCACCTCTCCAAGGTCTTCTCTTATAATTAGACAGACAATTCCTAATTGTAGCGGTTTAGTTTCTCCTTGTCAAAGAAATCAAGATTTAATTTTGTGAGCAGTGCGTAAAATTTGCCCCGCAAGGATCGCTGCACCAAAGCCATTATCAATATTAACAACGCCGATGCCTGCAGCACAAGAGTTTAACATGGTCAGTAACGGCGCGACCCCTTCAAAACTTGCGCCATAGCCAATGCTGGTGGGAACTGCAATTACTGGACAATCCACCATTCCCGCGACCACACT
>JAVLCL010000196.1:311-6234 GCA_031580825.1 Halothece sp. Uz-M2-17 | reverse complement strand
TCAGGTTAGGACATTCCAAAATGTTGAAACTCACCTATACCTTACTATTGCCTAGCGCGTAGCGCTATACTTTGTGGTTTATTTTCCTTCAAAAAAACTCCCCGCAAGGGGAGTCAAAAAGGTTATTGATTCTCCATCCATTCCGTATGGAAAAACTCACCACGAGGCTTGTCTGTTCGCTCGTAAGTATGCGCCCCAAAGAAATCGCGCTGGGCTTGGGTCAGATTTTGCGGTAAGCGATCGCGCCGATAACTGTCAAAATAATCTAAAGAAGCACTAAACGCCGGAACCGGAATCCCCAACTGATTCGATACCGCTAACACTTCGCGCCATGCATCTTGTCGATCTAAAATCGTCTGTTTAAACTCAGGTGCAAGTAATAAGTTTGGTAATTTTGGGTTATCCTTAAACGCCGTCTTAATCTTATCCAAGAAACCCGCACGAATAATACAACCGCCTTTCCAGATGCGAGCAATTTCGCTGAGATTCAAGTTAAAACCAAACTCTTCCGAGGCTTTCCCCATCAAAGCCATTCCCTGCGCGTAAGAGCACATTTTCGAGCAATAGAGCGCGTCGCGAACTTTATTAATAAAGGCTTGGGTATCCCCGTCATATTTTCCACTGGGACCGGCTAATTGTTCCTTCGCTGCTGTGCGTTCCTCTTTAAACGAAGAAATCACCCGCGCATTGACCGCAGCATAAATAGTGGGAATCGGAATCCCTAACTCTAGGGAACTAACCACAGTCCAGCGTCCGGTTCCCTTTTGTCCTGCTGAATCGAGAATAACATCAACCAGAGGAAGGTTTGTTTCCGGATCAATCTTCTTAAAAATTTCCGCGCTAATTTCAATTAAAAACGAATTGAGTTCCTCGGTTTGATTCCACTGCGCAAACACTTCGCTCAACTGTTCATGATTCAGCCCAAGAGCATTTTTCAGGAGATCATACGCCTCAGCAATTAACTGCATATCTCCATACTCAATCCCATTGTGAACCATTTTCACATAGTGACCCGCTCCTCCCGGACCAATGTAAGTGACACAAGGACCATCATCCACTTGCGCAGCAATTTTAGTAACGATGGATTCCACTTTATTGTAGGCTTCTGGCGTTCCACCAGGCATTAAACTCGGACCATGAAGCGCGCCTTCTTCACCGCCACTCACGCCCATTCCCATAAAGCCTAAGCCCACTGCTTCTAACTCTTCGGTACGACGTTGGGTGTCCTCATAAAGCGAGTTTCCACCATCAATAATCATGTCCCCCTCCGCTAAGAGGGGCTTGAGTTGACTAATGACAGCATCCACAGCTTTTCCAGCCTTCACCATCACTAAAATTTTCCGCGGGGGAGCTAAAGCCTTAACAAACTCTTCGATCGTATAAGTGTCAGTAACATTTTTACCTTGCGCTCGTTGCGCCATAAAGGTTTTGGTTTTCTCTGCTGTGCGGTTGTAAACAGCTACAGGAAATCCTCGGCTTTCTACATTCAAAGCCAAGTTTTCTCCCATAACGGCTAAACCAATTACACCAAAGCTAGGTTGTGTCATAAATTGCAATCCGCGATCATCCGAAACTCATTTGCTTTCAGGATAACGGTTTGTTCTTTGGTTTTCTGTAAAGAAGACATAAAGATTAGTTGTCGGTTAGTCTTCTAGGGGGGTCATCAGTTGGGTCTCTTGTTCATCATCATCATCTTCGACGATATCGTCGAGTTGAACAAAACCACTATAGGCTTCCATACCATGTTCTCCAATATCCAAGCCTTCCCTTTCTTCTTCGAGATCAACCCGAATGCCAATTAAATATTTAAGAGCGAGCCAAATAATAAGACTCAGAATGACTGTATAAATCGCAATCACTAAAATCCCAAAAATTTGAGTTAAAAATTGACTGGGACTGGCTAATTCTTGATGAAAGATTCCCACAGCAAGGGTTCCCCAAACGCCGTTAACCAAGTGAACTGAAATTGCACCCACTGGGTCATCAATTTTCAAGCGATCAAAAAAGGTTACAGAAAACACAACCAAAATCCCTGCAACCGCACCAATAATGACGGCTCCGAAATAACTCACGCCATCACAACTAGCGGTAATCGCAACTAACCCTGCTAACACCCCATTAATAATCATGGAGAGATCAGGAAGTCCAAAGCGAAGCCAAACCGTTAATGTTGCCGCGATCGCGCCCGAAGCTGCTGCTAAGTTAGTTGTCACTGCAATATAAGGCACATTTAAGTTGACTTCTAATTCCGATCCCGGATTAAAACCAAACCAGCCAATCCATAAAATCAGTCCGCCTAAGGTGGCAATACTCATATTATGAGGCGGAATCCCTGTCATGGTTCCATCTTCTAAATATTTCCCTTCTCTCGGTCCAAGTAAATAAGCCCCGACTAAGGCAGCCCAACCGCCTACGGAATGCACGACCGTTGACCCCGCAAAATCAGCAAACCCTAAGTTTCCTAACCAACCCGTTTCACTCCAAACCCAGTGTCCAGTGACTGAATAAGCAAGTGCCACAATCAGAAAGCTAAAAATCATAAAACTGCGAAACTTAATCCGTTCCGCCACTGCACCGGAAACAATGGTGGCTGCAGTCCCCGCAAACGCCACTTGGAATAAGAAAAAGACACTTACCGGTAACCCGTCCGGAAAGGGATCCAGTCCGTAGATGGCTGAGTCTCCGGTTAAAAACCAACCCCCAAACCCAATCACTGCGTTACCATTGGCAAACATTAAGGAAAAACCAAACGCCCAATAGGCGATTGTGGCAAGGGCAAAGACAATTAAATTTTTAGAAAGAATGTTAATGGCATTTTTTTGACGACAGAAGCCCGTCTCCAGCATTCCGAAGCCCGCATTCATGAAAATTACCAGAATGGCAGCCACTAAAATCCAAATCGTATCCACCAGTCCTTTCACCGTTTCTGGTGTCAGGGGTTCTAAATCTTGCGCGATCGCGGCACGATGCCAGATGAGAACAATCAGTGCTGATAAGGGAACTACAGCCAACCACGACCAAGATGTTCGTTTTTGCCTAAACTGTTGGTATTGTCGTTGTAATCTTAAAAACATTAATTAACCTCATGACATAACTTAGCGTTAAAATCTTACATCACAAGGACAACCATTCTGTATCTTGGTACACGAACCGATAATTCTTGATCAACGCACCTTGTAAAAAAATCAATGACAACCAAATTTATCAAAATTAGAATCAATGAAACAACTCGTGAAGCCTTCCAGAAGAAAGCAAAAGCGGAAGGGGTAACAATGACCCAACTGATTCAAGGTTGGATTAAAGACTATCTTGATGAAGAAACAGGTTCTACTCAAAAAATATCTGAGAGTTCAGAACTTTGGCAACGGATAAAGGCATTAGAAAAGCAAGTGGAAACCCCGACCACAATCAATCAAGAAAGCGAACAAAAATTGCAACAGTATATTCAATATGTTGACCAACGAATTGATACTCTAGAAAATGTTGTTATTACGCCAATAAGAAAAGATTTAGATGGAGTCAAAAGTTCTTGGAAAGCTCTGTTTAATCAAATTCGTGAATTAGATGGAAAAGTGAATCATTTTCGCGAGCAATTAGAACACTTTCAAACCAAAACCAAACAGAACCTTGCCCAAATTACTCAATATATCACTCAGAAACTGAAAGGGTAACCAATGACCAATGACCAACCAACAGTTTATTGTCACTGAACCTTTTTCGCAAGCGGGTCAGAGTGCAGAAAAGAAAGTTTGGGAAGCCATACAATCTGCTTTTGTGCAACGCAACTGTCTGGGTTATTGGCGTTATCCCATTTTTTCGGGTTCAGGTAATTTTCGCAAAGAACCGGATATTTTATTGCTCGATCGCGCTCTGGGAATCATTATTATTGAAGTGAAAGGGCTAGTCATTAATCAAATTAAACAAATTACAGGACACCTTTGGTACTATCAAAACTTTTACACCAGCAGTGGTAATCCCTATCAACAGGCAGAAAATCAACTCTTTTCTCTCCTAAATTATTGTCATCGCGAAGCCAGCTTAAATCATCAAATCACCAGTCGAGTTTTAGTTGCCTTACCCCATATTACTCGTACCGAGTGGGAAAAAAGAGAATTTCATCATCTCCCCAGTCAACCGCCTCTCTTATTAGCAGATCATCTCACTTCCCCAGATCATTTATTTTCTCAAATCGAACAATCCCCATTACTGTCTCAAGGTAATGACCTCAGCACAACTCAATGGGAACTTCTACTTTCAATGATCAGTGGAACCCCCGTTTATCAAAAACCACAATATCGGGTTCTCGCCTCCTCAGACAGTCGAGGAAAAGTCTTACAAAAAATCTATCAAAATCGATCCCAATGGGATCAACAACAAGAAAAAATTGGTAAACAAATCCCCCCCGGATGTCAACGGATAAGAGGCATTGCAGGGTCTGGAAAAACTGCTCTTTTGTGTCAAAAAGCTGCCCAAATGCACTTAAAATACCCAGGATGGGATATCGCTCTAGTCTTCTTTTCTCGCAGTCTCTACCCCGTCATCATTGATCAACTGAGCTATTGGTTAAATCGCTTTAGCGAAGAAAAACAGACCTTTGACCCCAAAAATTCCAAACTGCGTGTTCTTCATGGGTGGGGGGCAAAAAAACAGCCTGGACTCTATCGCCTCATCGCCGAAGCTGCCAACATTTCTCCCCTCATTGTTGCTGATATTCCTAAACCCGAACGGTATCAACCGCAAGTTGCCCTTGCCCTTGCTTGTGATCAACTCTTGACAAAAACAACAATTCCTCAACTGTTTGATGCCATTCTCATTGACGAAGGACAAGATTTACTGATTGATGAAACAATTAAACTACAAACGCAGCAACCTTTCTATCAACTTGCCTATCAAGCCTTACGTCCCGTTCATCCCACCCAACCGCAACAACGGCGACTGATTTGGACTTATGACGAAGCCCAAAGTTTAGATCATCTTACGATTCCCACCCCTGGCGAAATTTTAGGAGAAAAATTAGCGCATCTTCTCAGTGGCGAGTATCAAGATGGGATTCAAAAAACAGAAACTCTGTCTCGCTGTTACCGCCTCCCTCATCCGGTAATTACGTTTGCCCATGGCATTGGCATGGGATTATTAAGACGAAAAGGACTATTAACAGGTGTCAGACACCCTGAAGATTGGCAAGCATTAGGCTATGAAGTAACAGGGAGATTTGAAGCGCAAACAAAAATTACCCTGAAACGCCCGATTGAAAATTCTCCTCATCCCTTACCCCAATTCTGGGAGGGAGAGATTATCCGCTTTCAAAGTTATGCCACCCGTCAAGAGGAATTAACCGCTTTAGCCGAGCAAATTTTGATGAATTTACGTCAGGAAGGGTTACGCCCTAGCCGTCAGATTTTAGTTCTGGTCTTAGGAGAAACCTTTACCGCTAGACGTTTAGAAACAGAAGTAGCGCGGTTTCTTTACCAACAAGGACTTGATATTTATCTCCCCAGTGCGCCTGATTGTAATATTTTTGAAACCGCTTCTGCTCAGCGTAACCCCAATCAATTCTGGTGTGAAGGAGGAGTCACTGTTTCTCGCATCCATCGTGCCAAAGGACAGGAAGCGGATCTAGTTTATATTGTCGGTTTAGACCAAATTGCAAAAGACGAAGGTAATCTTTATCTGCGAAATCAGTTATTTACTGCCATTACTCGCACTCGCGCTTGGGTGACGTTAAGTGGGGTGGGGACATATCCTTTTTATGAAGAAGTGCAACAAGTGCTTGACAGTGGCGATACCTTTCGGTTCCTGTACCGCCAACCCCCCTTAAGAGAGATTCCCATTACCCCAGCCGGCGAATTTCTCGCCCGCTACGCAGCCGGAGAACGAAATTTTCAGAATATTGACTTACAAGGGATAGAATTAAGTCATTTTG
>JAVLCL010000196.1:0-301 GCA_031580825.1 Halothece sp. Uz-M2-17 | reverse complement strand
TGATTTGAAAGGATGTAATTTTATTGGTGCAAATTTAGCAGGGGCAAACTTGAGTTCTAGTTGCTTAGAAGGGGCAAAATTAGTAGTGGCGAACCTAGAAAATGCGAACTTAAGTCAAGCAAATTTGTGTAAAGCAAAATTAGTGGGAGCAAACTTAAAAAATACGAATTTGGAGGGGGCGAATCTGACTCACACTGATTTATATTGTTAGATGAGAGGCAAATAATAAATAATGAATCATTATGAGTTTATTTAAGCGCGATCGCGTTTTAGTTCCCATCGACTTTTCCGAATCCTCGTT
>JAVLCL010000195.1:0-6284 GCA_031580825.1 Halothece sp. Uz-M2-17 | reverse complement strand
GGTTATCAAAGTCGCCCGACAAAACTTTCGTTTCGCGGTTATTACACGCCAACGACGGGTGACCCTCAATGCGTCCATATTCATGCAGCAGTTTTTCCCCGAAAGTTTTTTGATGAAGAACAATGGGAAGAAGACATATTTTTTGGTCAAGGAGATGCCATTCTTTGCTTGCGTGCTTTGAAACGAGGTTATCGCATTTTATATTGTCCGGAATTAAAGGTTCTCAATACCCGTTTTCGTACAGGAACACTTCGAGAAAATCTCGTTGGTGAGCTTACGAATTATGATATCCATCAGCAAGCAGCCCGTCTTCATATTGGGATTAAACGGTATAAAGAAATCTATCCTAATTTCTTAAACTTGAGTGCGTTTTTACTCATTTACTTTGCTCACATGACAATTTTTCTATACCGTAAAAAAGCCTTAAAAGCATGGCCCTATTTAATGCAACGTTCTGACATCAAAAAATTACTCTTAAAATCTACTTAATTCATCACATAAAGAGTTCAAAATTATTACAGCGTGATTAAAAATTACAGCTTCTACATTTTACTGTCTGAGTGACGATCGCGCTTATATCATCATTACTTCATTTGGAAAAAATGCCAAAACTTAATGTTATTTATGTCGCTAGCATTGGTCATAGCGGTTCAACACTACTAGAGTCGATGCTCGGGGCTCATTCTCAAATGACCACTTGCGGAGAAATTCATATTTGGCCCCATGAATTGATGCGAAAAGGTGTTCTTCCTTGTGCCTGTGGGCGTTCTATCTTAGAGTGTGATTTTTGGATAGAAATGCAGCGAAAAGTTAATCCACTCATGCAACCGCAACCACAAATTCATTTTTTCCGAGAACAACATAATGCCGGTCATACTTTAAGGTTAAATAGATTAACAGACTTTCAGCCAAAGCGTTTATCTGTTTCTACAGCCCAACAAGTTAAGACTTATGGAGAAAATAATAATCAAGTTTTTCAGGCTTTTCTAGAGGTAACAAAAGCTCAATATGGTCAAACCTTTCAGTGGATGATTGATGCCTCTAAAGATCCCTATCGCCTCCTTTGGTTGGTGCGCTCTAATTGTTTCAATATTAAGGTATTACATATTGTTAAAAACCCTCGTGCTTTTGTCTTTTCAATGATTAAAAGATTGCCCAATAATGGCTTTAATTCACTGCATCAGCGTCTGCACACAACAACCAAGCAATCTTTAAAGTGGTCGATTGAAAACAGTTTAATTTCTCAGGTGGCTAAAAACTTTCTCCAACCCTCTGATTATATGTTGATTAATTATGAGGAGTTAGCGTCACAACCTGAAGCAACCTTTCAGAAAATTTGTAATCTGATTGGCTGTGATTTTGAAGCAGAAGCAGTCCATAACTTTCGTCAAGGGAGTCTTCATACCATTGCGGGGAATCCCATGCGTTATAAACAAGGTGGAATTGTTTTAGATGAAAAGTGGAAAACGTTACTACCTCAATCGAGTCGTGCTGTCACTGAAATGATGACCTCATTCAATCGCTATCACTTCGGATACAAGTAATCTTTCAAATCTCCAGGCTTTGCCGATTATTAACTATGGAAAGTATTTCAGTTATTATTCCCACTTATCGCCGTTCGCAGGACTTGATCCGTTGTTTAGGAGCGTTAAAAAAGCAAACTCGTCAAGCGACTGAAATTATCATTGTTATTCGTGATACAGATGCTGAAACTTGGAATACAGTTAAAAGTAATGACTTTTCCCCCTTAAATCTATTAACCGTTGCTGTTTCTCCTCCCGGAGTTATAGAAGCCTTAAATCAAGGACTCGATCGCGCTACTGGAGACATGATTGCACTGACTGATGATGATGCTATGCCCCATCCAGATTGGTTGGCTCGTTTAGAACAGCACTTTTTATTCGATCCTGAAGTTGGGGGCGTTGGGGGACGAGATTTGGTTTACCACGGAACACAACTCACTCAAGGAACTCGCAAAAAAGTGGGTCAGCTACAGTGGTTTGGTCGCATTATTGGTAACCATCACTTGGGAATCGGGGAAGCGCGAGAAGTTGACCTCCTCAAGGGCGTGAATATGAGCTTTCGTCGTCAAGCCATTGCAGGATTACATTTTGATCAGCGTCTTCGGGGTACAGGGGCGCAAGTTCATTGGGAACTCGCGTTTAGTTTAGCGGTTAAACGTAGAGGGTGGAAACTCATTTACGATCCAGCGATCTTAGTCAATCACTATCCCGCCCAGCGATTTGATGAGGATCAGCGTCGCCAATATAACGACTTATCTTTAAGGAATGCTATCCATAACGAAACCTTAGCCTTATTAGACCATTTATCTCCCTTACGACGATTGATTTTTATCTTATGGGCGATCGCGATCGGGAAGCGATCAAGCCTAGGTTTTGTCCAATGGTTGCGATTTTTCCCTCAAGAAAGATCGCTGGCTAGTCAAAAGTGGGTCGCTTCTATGCGGGGACGTTGGCAAGGTTGGCAAACTTGGCAACAGACAAAAAAATCCTATTAATTCATAACTTTAAATGCTGGAGAGTTCTTTCTCAAGAAACAGATTTCAATTTGGCTTACAACCAGCACTAGGGTGGGGCGCGATTTTAGGGTTATCTTTTGTAACCACTCTCCTGATCTTAGTGGGGGGTGGCAAGATTCTAAACGTTGTTTTCCCCGCAGGAGCTTTTCTGGTAGGAGTGATCCTCTACTTTCGCTACCCCTTACTTTATCTCAGCTTTACTTGGTGGCTATTTTTCTTAACCCCTTTGATTCGGCGCTTAGCAGACTATCGCAGTGGTTTCACCAATCCCAGCCCCATTCTGTTAGCCCCTTTTTTAGTGGCGTTAGTAACCCTTGCCAATCTTTGGCCAAATTTCCCGAGAAGCCAACGCATTGGCGGTTTGCCCTTTATTTTACCAATTGTTGGTGTTTTTTATGGTCTTGGCATTGGGGTGATTTTAAACTCACCGGTTAAAGTTGGGATTGATTTACTAGAATGGCTTGTTCCTGTTCTTTTTGGGTTTTACCTCTTTGTCAATTGGCGAGACTATCCTAGCTATCGTCAAACCATCGAGCGTACCTTTGTTTGGGGCATTTTGGTCATGTCAATTTATGGCATTATCCAATATTTTGTTGCTCCAGAGTGGGATCGATTTTGGATGATTAGCTTAAACACCAGTGCCAATGGCAGACCAGAACCTTTTAACATACGGGTATGGAGCACAATGGATTCTCCGGGTCCTTTCTCAAATGTTTTAAGAGTAGGACTACTCCTATTATTTATCCGTGTCGGAACGTTAACTTTGATTACTTCGGTAGCGGGTTACTTAACTTTCTTACTCACCTTAGTCCGATCAGCTTGGGGAGCTTGGTTTGTAGGAGCATTGAGCTTAGTAAGTTCCCTCAAGGCTCAAAGTCAAATCCGTTTAATTATTATTATTTTAGTGATGACTTCTTTAGTCATTCCCTTAGCAACAATGGAGCCGTTTGCTGAAACCTTAAATGAACGATTTGCAACCTTTGAAAATATCCAAGAAGATGGTAGTGCACAAGCAAGACAAAGAACTTATCAAAAATTTTATGATTCTGCCCTAACCAATTTTGTTGGTAATGGTCTTGGCTCTAGTCGTTTCGATGGTGCTTTTTTAACGATGCAGTGGCAATTAGGTTGGTTGGGAACAATTCCTTATCTCAGTGGCACTCTTTTGAGCTTATCTAATTTATTTCAACCTTTCTACAACCGAGCAGATACCTTTTTTCTTGTTGTTCGAGCCATTATTATAGGTATTCTTCCTCAACTCTTACTCGGTAATCTAATGCTTGATGTTAATGGCATGATTTTTTGGTCTTTTTTAGGAATCGGTATGGCTGCTCAAAAATACTATTTTGCTTCACGTTCTAGGTAACCATCTCTTTTAATTAGTTTACTGCCTTAGGATTCTATCAACTCATTAAACGATGAAAATAGCAATGACTCATGTTGATCTGCCGAATGAATCGAGAGGAGGAGTCCCCTTTCAAGCTCATTACTTAGCCAATGCTTTAGTGAAACAAGGACATGAAGTAACGATGTTTACCTGTAGTTCTGCTTATGAAGACTGTTGCTATCGCGTCCATCAGTATATCGTTTCACCCTCACTAAAAAAATTAAAGGCTTTTCTCTTTGCCCTACATCTTGCAAGGACAGATTTTTCGGAATTTGATGTGATTCATTCTCATGGAGATAATTATCTTCTCTGGCGTTCACATCCTCAAGTCCGTACCTTTCATGGATCGGCTCAAGATGAAGCAAAATCAGCGGTGCGATTACGTCGCCGTATTTATCAAACCATAATGATTGGCTTAGAACAAATGGGTGCTTGGATAGCAGATGTTAATGTCGGGGTTTCCAAGGCAACACAGACTTGTATCCCAGCTATTTCTAAAATTATTCCTTGCGGGGTTGATACAAAACATTTTTATCCCACTTTTAAAAGCGATCAACCCACAATTTTATTTGTGGGAACAACAGGGGGGCGGAAGCGAGGTGATTTATTAGCCAAAACTTTTACGGAACAAGTGAAGCCCCGTTTTCCCAACGCTGAGTTATGGGCGGTTACAGAAAAACCAATGACAGGAGACGGTATTATCAATTTTGGCAAAGTTTCCCTAGAAACCCTCTCTACTCTATATCAACGGGCTTGGCTCTTCTGTTTACCAAGTACCTATGAAGGTTTTGGGGTTCCCTATATTGAGGCTATGGCTTCGGGCACTGCTGTTATTGCTACCCCTAACCCAGGCGCTCAAGAAGTATTAGCAGAGGGTGAATACGGTCTCATTGTGGAAGATAACGACCTGGGTCAACAAATTTGTCATTTATTGAGTGATGAAGATTTACGAAATCAATATGTTGAAAAGGGTTTGCAGCGCGCAAAAGAATTTTCTTGGGAACAGGTTGCCAAACAATATGAAGATCTTTATGCTGAGCTTATATCATGACGAATCATTACAGATTAATTTGGTTTCAACATTTCCATAAAGCAGCCGGAAGTTTTATTGTTCGTCTTGCTCTTTATAATCAAGAAAAGCTTTATCCTCAGCATAAAAATGGGAATCCCATTAATACTGATGGAACATTAATTCGATTATGGGAAATGTCAAATGAAGAATTAACTCATTTTGTGGATCATTGTGAAAATGAAGGGATTACCTTTGTCGCCACGGAATGGGGTGCTCCAAATTTTAACCTTTTAGCATCTGACCCCAGAGTAATAATTATTAGTTGCTTACGTAACCCATTAGAACGCTTTGTATCTAATTTTAACTTTGATTTTCGGTCAGGTTATACTCACTGTCAATCAATTGAAGAGTATGTAAATTCTAGCGGAAGTTTTACAATGTTTAACTATTATTGCCGGATTCTTTCCCAACATAACGAAAATCCAGAACCAATTACTATCAATCAATTTGAGCAAGCTAAGTCATCCCTTTCCCTTTTTAATTATTGGGTCATTCTGGAGGAGCAAAAGACATTTTGGGGACTTAATCAGTTTCTGGGCTGGAAAAAACAAGCGATGAGACAAAATCAAGCCAGATCAAAGATTCGTCGCATCCTTAAATCAATCGAAAAAGGAAATTTCACTCTCAATCAAAAACAATATAAAGAAAAACCTAATCCACAATTTGTACAACTTTTTCGTGAATTTAATAAGTTTGATTATCAACTTTATGCAGAGGCTAAGACTAATAATCTTGCACCGTCGTATTTAAATTTTCAATGAAATTATTAACTATCAGTCATCCTTGTGTAACGCCAATTAATCAGCAATTTTTTGCTGAAGTTGAACGACAAACAGGGTGGGAACTTTGTCTGATTATTCCCAGTAACTGGAAAAATGAATATGCTCAGCATTTAGTACCAAAAAGATGGTCTCAATATCAAGGTCAATTGCAGAGTATTCCGGTTTGGCAATCGGGTAATATTCCTTTACATCTCTACCGTTCTCACTTTCTAAGGTTACTTCGGAAATTTCAGCCCGATGTGATTTATGTTCATCATGAACCTTATGCTTTGGCAACCACTCAAATTTATATAGCTAACGCTTTAAGTATTAGGAAGCCAATTGGTTTCTTTACTTGGCAAAATATCGTTAAGTCTTATCCTTTTCCGTTTCAAAAGATGCAAAAGTTTGTTCTAAATAATAGTCATTTTGCTGTTTCTGGTTCTTATAGTGCTCAAAAAGGTCTTGAAGAGAAGGGATATCAAGGAAAGAGTATTGTCTTACCTGGTGGTGTTGATTTAGAAA
>JAVLCL010000194.1:0-6304 GCA_031580825.1 Halothece sp. Uz-M2-17 | reverse complement strand
GTAATATTTTTTTAACTCGAAAACCGGGAACAAAATAATTGCGGGTGATTTGTTCAGGAGGATCTGGGGTTAACTGGGCAAGTTGATTGTTGCTGGTGAGGAAAACGGCGATGACACTGAGGGGAACTTGCAAAAAGAGATTACTGGCAAAAAACGCGATCGCTGCAACGGCTAATCCAAGCCAGTGGTTAGAAATGGGGGTAACGGGGGCAACTAAGGGGGTATAACGGGCAATAAACCATAGAGCCACCAACAGCGCGATCGCGCCCAGTCCAGTTAAAATCCGATGTTTGGATGTCTTAAAGACTTTTAAAATTTGTCGTTGCGCTTCACTCAACTGATCGGGCTGTATCGCAAGGATAAGAATACTAAAAATATCAAAGGGTCGCGCCCACTGCATCAAGGTAATGGGAATAGTTCCTACTACGGCAACTAAAATCAGTTCCACGATCACTGGAAAAATTGGTTTCCCAGCAGCGAGTCCTAACCATACTAACTCTAACCATAAGGGTAAAATCGCAAGTCCGGCTAAATGAATCCACAAATAAGGCTCTTTTTTATACATTGTTATTAGTCATTAGTCATTGGTCATTGGTCATTAGTCATCAACTTCCCTACAAATACGAAGGACAAACGAATTCCCCCTCCCCACCAAAGCAGAGAGGGGGAAAGCAGTCGTTACTTGTTGGGGTTTAAGGTGCGTCGTTTCATGACCATTTCGTAGGCTTCAATGATATCGCCTTCTTTCCAGTTATTGAACTTGTTAGAACCGATACCGCATTCAAAGCCAGATTGGACTTCTTTGGCATCTTCTTTCACCCGTTTCAGGGAGTCGATATTGCCTTGATAGACGACTTCGCCATCACGACGAACGCGCATTTGACGATTGCGGACAATGCGTCCGGATTGGACATAACAGCCTGCAACAGAACCACGTCCGACAGGGAAGACGGCTCGCACTTCCGCAGTTCCTAAAGGTGATTCGACCTCTTCGGGGTCAAGAAGTCCTTCCATTGCCCCTTGGATTTCATCGAGGAGTTTATAGATAATATCGTAATCCCGAATATCCACACCTTCTTTATCCGCAGCTGCTTTAGTGTTAGAAGCAAGAGTTGTATTGAAACCAATAATCACTGCGCCACTGGCTGCTGCGAGATCGACATCGGTTTCGGTTACTTCCCCTGGTGCAGCATATAAAACGCGGATTTGGACTTCGTTTTGCGGGAGTTGCGCTAAGGAACTTTGAATCGCTTCTACTGACCCTTGAACGTCGGCTTTGATGATCAAGTTCAGTTCTTTGAGTTCTCCCTCTTGCGCTTGTTCGGAAACATTACTCAGCGTTACCCGACGAGAACTAGCAGCCCGTTGTAAACGAGAACTCCGCATTTCAGCAGTTCGTTGTTGCGCGATCGCGCGGGCTTCTTTTTCATCGGCATAAACTGCAAACTCATCTCCAGCAGAAGGCACTTCACTCAAACCAAGGATTTCCACGGCAAAAGAGGGACTTGCTACTTCAACTCGTTCTCCGCGATCGTCAATCATGGCACGGATCTTACCGAAACAGGGACCTGCGACAATGACATCCCCAATATTTAAGGTTCCATTTTGCACCAGTAAGGTTGCAACCGGACCCCGAGCGCGGTCTAAGTTCGCTTCAATGACGGTTCCTTTGGCGAGACGATCTGGGTTCGCCGAGAGTTCTTCGAGTTCTGCAACCAGAATAATCATCTCTAGCAACTCATCTAGGTTATCCCCAGTAATGGCACTGACCCCAACCATTGGGGTATCACCGCCCCATTCTTCCGAAACCAGTCCATGTTCAGTGAGTTCTTGTTTCACGCGATCGGGTTGCGCCCCTTCTTTATCCATTTTGTTAATCGCCACAACAATGGGCACGCCTGCTGCTTTAGCGTGACTAATCGCTTCTTGGGTTTGCGGTTGTACCCCATCATCAGCAGCGACAACTAAGACAGCAATATCGGTGACTTTTGCCCCTCGTGCGCGCATGGCAGTGAAGGCTTCGTGACCAGGCGTATCTAGGAACACCACCTGTTTCGTTTCCCCTTCATGATCCACATCCACATGATAAGCACCGGTATGCTGAGTAATCCCGCCGGCTTCTCCTTCGGCAACTTTGGTTTTACGAATGGAGTCGAGGAGACTGGTTTTTCCGTGGTCAACGTGACCCATAATGGTAATCACAGGCGGACGAGACTGGAGATTTTCCAAGTCTTCCGTATCCAGCATTTCGGTTTTGGTGGCTGCGGATTTTTCTTCGGGAATTTCTACATTTACCCCTAAATCTTCCGCGACCATGCGTGCGGTTTCGATTTCTAAGGTTTGAGTAATATTCACCTGAATCCCTTTGAAGAAGAGATTTTTGATAATTTCCGTCTCGGAAACCGCTAACAATTCCGCTAAAGCAGGAACCGCTAACTCTTGGGTCAAAGTAATACTTTCTGGACGCTCTTTGCTCTGTTCTTTTTCTTGACGTTGAGTGCGTTGTGTGCTTTGTTGGCTTGCCCCTTTATTTTTCTTAGGTTTACTGGGGGCTGCTTTCGGTTGCGGAGTCGTCGCTTTTTTCTGGAGAGCTTCCGGTTTTGGCGGACGTTCCAGCGATCGCAGCGCGATGGAATCCTGTTCCGGTTGTTCCTGTTCTCCTTCCAACGCTAAGTCTTCGTCGTCATCATCTTCAATAATCGGCTTCGGACGACGTTTTTTCGGCTGCGCTTTGGCTTCAACTTTTTCCACATCTTCCTCATCTTCTTCCCAGCCTTTTTTCTTACCGGTGCGAGTGGGGGCTTCCACTCGTTTCGGACGAGGACGTTTCGGTTGTTCTAACAATAACGCATTGTCATCACTGCTTTCTTCTTCTGAAGTTTCTTCATCCTTAGCTGTTTTTTCCAGTTGATCTTCATCTTTAGCCGGCGTTTCTTTATCCGCAGCCCGCTTCGGTTTTGCCAGCATTTTCGGTTTGGCTGGTTTTTTCGGGGCTGGTTTTTCTTCGGTTTTTTCTTCCGTTTTTGCTGCTGGCTCCGGTTCTGATTTTGGTTTTGATGACTTCAGAGTCGGTTTTTCCGGTTTTTTCGGTTTTTCGACTTTCTTCCCTTCTTTTTTCGGCGGTTTGGGTTTAATCGGTGGACCAATCAACTCTGTTGTTGATGAGGCTTCCTCTGAAATCACTTCCGATTGGATTGGTGCTTCTGGGGTTAAAGATGGGGATGGCTTGGGTTCAGGTTCTTTAGCAACTGGGCTATCTGCTGGTTGGTTTGCAGACTCTTGAGATTGCTCTTGTGTTTCTTGATGACTGAGGGAGTCTGGAGAAACGGATGACGGTGTTTCCTCAGAAGACTTTTTCATCTTGGGTTTGGGCTTGATGTCTTGATCAACATCTGCCTTTGATGTTGGGCGACGAGGAGGAGCTTTAAGTTGTGGCGATTGACCACTATCTTCTCCATTACTCAGATCTGAGAGGTTACCATCCTCACGTTTGTTGTGTCGAACTTCTAATATTTTTTGTTGATGTTTTTTCGAGGGTTTACCGTTTTTGGCGTTAACTTTTCCATTTCCATTGTTGTGGTTTTTGCTAACGCCACCTTTCTGTACATCGGCTCGAATGCGCTCTGCGTCTTCTTCTGGGATACTACTGCTATGAGTTTTTGCAGTAATATTGAGTTTATTGCAAATATCCAATACTTGTTTATTTTCTAAATCTAATTCTCGTGATAAATCGTATATTCTGACCTTAGTCATCCACTATCCCCCGTGTGTAGTTCTCTGTTTTTTTAGAGCATAAGTTTTGGCCCTTAATCACAGTAGTTGTTTGCAGTTTTTCACCAAACTTGATGTTCGGTGATGTAGAGTTTGGTTTATGATGTATATTTAAGCGAAGGTTGCTTCTCCTACAATTTAACCCTGAGTATCTTATTGTACCAATAATTTAATTTAAAGTTTTCTAGAGTTTCTGTTGCATGATCTACCAACTGAACCCAGTTCAGATACATCCTTGATGCGTTCCCATAGTCCTTGATAGATATCGTCAGGGATTTTGACTTTTAAGGCTCGCCCGAGGCGATTTTTATGCTGGGCTGTTTTGATACAACTTGGGCAAGGACAAACGTATGCTGAGCGTCCCATTCCCTGATCCAATTGTATCCTTTTGGAAGGATGGACTCGAATAATCCGTATAAATTCAGTTTTTGGGGCGATGCGACGACAACTCAAACAGCGTCGATAGTTTTTTTCCATAGTGTTGATTCTCTCTATGTTGATTTATAGCGAAGACATTTCTATTTCAACTATCCTGAAGATATTTGGGTTTAGTGTTTACGAATCTTAATATTTGAAGCTGATGGATGTGAAGCAAACAGTTGCAGCAACGGTTAAAGGCAATTATTGGCAATGGCGAGAACAAAATGTTTATTATGTGCAAGCCGGAACGAAAGAGACGACCCATCCCCCTCTGTTATTAATTCATGGTTTTGGGGCTTCCACCGATCATTGGCGCAAAAATATCGCGGAATTGCAAGAAGAATTTCAAGTTTATGCGATTGATTTGCTGGGCTTCGGACGATCCAGTAAGCCAGATTGGGTTTACAGTGGCAAGTTATGGGAAGAGCAACTCTGTACGTTTATTCAAGAGGTGATCGCTCAGCCAGTGGTTTTAGCAGGGAATTCCTTGGGGGGATATGCTGCGCTTTGTGTGGGGGGGAATCATCCTGAATGGGTGCGAGGGGTGGTGTTGCTCAATAGTGCTGGTCCTTTTTCCAGTTCTGAAGATAATACACCTGTAAAACCGACTTTCAAACAACGTTTACAAAAGGCGATACGCTCAATTTTATTACAACCTTGGACGAGTTTCTTGCTATTCCAATATACACGGCGTAAGTCCATGATTCGGGGGACGTTGAAACAAGTATATGTGGATCAAAGTGCGGTTACTGACCAGTTAGTAGAGGATATTTATCGTCCTTCTTGCGATCGCGGTGCAGCAAAGGTATTCGCATCTGTGTTTAAAAGTCCGAGAGGAGATAAGGTGGATGAGTTATTGCAACGATTACAAGCCCCGCTGTTGTTACTCTGGGGAGAGGGTGATCCGTGGATGGATACAAAAGCGCGATCGCGCCAGTTTCATCAATACTATTCCCAAATTACAGAACATTTCCTCAATGCTGGACATTGCCCTCATGATGAAGTCCCTCAGCAAGTAGATGCAAAAATCAAAGATTGGGTTGATGCAGTGATCAGTAACCAGTAACCAAAGAATTAAGAACAAATTAATTGCGCACATTTGTAAAAGAGAAACTATTTTTAGGAAATAACCCCACACCAGAATTAATTGCCATTGTCAGCATTTATGTGGTGCGGGGTGTTTTAAACTTGGCGCGGTTGGCGATTAGTTTTTTCCTTAAGGATGAGTTGGGCTTATCTCCGGCGGAAGTCTCTGCACTCACGGGTTTAGCGGTTCTCCCTTGGGTCATCAAACCGTTATTTGGGTTTCTCTCCGATGGCTTCCCGATTTTGGGTTATCGCCGTCGCCCTTATTTGGTACTGTCTGGTTTTTTGGGGACTGCTTCTTGGCTGGCGTTAGCAACCGTAGTGGATACGGCTTGGGCAGCAGCGATCGCGCTGTTAGTCAGTTCGGCTTCGGTTGCGATCAGTGATGTGATTGTCGATTCGCAAGTGGTGGAACGCGCCCGAGAAGAATCTTTGGCGAATGCGGGATCATTACAATCTCTGAGTTGGGGGGCAACTGCCTTAGGGGGCTTAATCACGGCTTATTTTAGTGGCTTTCTTTTAGAATTATTTCCACCGAAAACCATTTTTGCTATCACAGCAGTCTTTCCCTTAGTGTTTTCCACAATGGCGTGGTTGATTGCAGAAGATCCCATTCCAGCAAAAGAGCGGGTGCAAGCACTGAACAATATCAAACAGCAGGTTCAACAACTTTGGCAAGTAATGCGCCAAAAACAGATTTTATTGCCAACACTGTTTATTTTTATCTGGCAATCAACCCCAGGTTCAGATTCGGCGATTTTCTTCTTTATTACCAATGAATTAGGGTTTGAACCGGAATTTTTAGGACGAGTGCGGTTAGTGAGTAGCTTTGCCTCATTAGCAGGAGTTTGGATTTTTCAACGCTATTTAAAAACAGTTTCTTTTCGCAAGGTTTTAGGCTGGAGTACCGTCATTTCTTCAGTTTTAGGGATGAGTGTTTTATTATTAGTAACTCATGCTAACCGCGCCTTAGGCATTGACGATTATTGGTTTAGTTTAGGAGATAATTTAATTTTAAGCGCGATCG
>JAVLCL010000193.1:6084-6316 GCA_031580825.1 Halothece sp. Uz-M2-17 | reverse complement strand
ACTTAGTCCCCATGGATACCATTGAACCCATGAGCGCGCCGTCTTTATTTGCCATGTTGGCGGAATTACCCGATGGCGAAAGTATTTTAGAACAATTCCAAGATTGGTTAAAACATTATGGGTATCTCAGCGAAACGGCGACCGATATTGCCGTTCCCCGTTGGCAAGAAAATCCTCGTCCCGCGCGATCGTTATTTACCCAATTTTTCTTTAAGGAACAACCGACTAATAA
>JAVLCL010000193.1:0-6074 GCA_031580825.1 Halothece sp. Uz-M2-17 | reverse complement strand
AATACCGTTCAGCAACGTTTAAATCTCAAGGCAGACGTTGCAGAAGTTTATAATCGCTTACTTGCCCATTTACGATGGAGTTTTCTCGCCTTAGAACGCATTTGGCTACAGACTGGATTATTAAATGAAGAAGGGGATATCTTTTTCCTCAAATTATCGGAAGTTCGTCATTTAGTGAAAAATGATGATCCGAAATTGCGAGAAGAATTATCTCAACGATTGCGCGATCGGCGTTCTAATTTTGCAGAAGATGAAAAACTGCCTGCAGTTCCCTATGTGGTTTATGGTAACCCACCACAGCGCGATTCAGTGGTAATTTCTCCTCAGTTGAGGTCTCAACAGCGTTGGCAAGGCATTGCAGCCAGTGCGGGACAAGCCATTGGTCGCATTAAAGTCGTGCAAGACCTCTCACAATCAATCACAGTGGATCAAGAAACCATCTTAGTTGTTCCTTATACCGATGCCGGCTGGGGTGTTGTGCTGACTCAAGCGGGCGGTTTAATCTCAGAAGTTGGAGGCAGACTCTCTCATGGGGCAATTATTGCCCGTGAATATGGACTCCCTGCAGTGATGGATATTCCCAATGCAGTCCATCTCTTTCAAGACGGTCAACTGGTCAAAATCGACGGGCAAACTGGTATGGTTGAGTTATTAGAAGATGAAAATTAAATAGTCATTAGTCATTGGTCATTGGTCATTAGTCATTAGTCATTAGTCATTGGTAACTGGTAACTGGTCACTGGTCACTGGTCACTGGTCACTGATCACTGATTACTGCTATCCACTTCATTATTAATTGTTAATTATTATGCAACCTAGAGATACACAAGTTCTGCCCATTGCTGCACAAACAACTGTCTATCGGTCTCGAACATGGGAACGATTAAAGTTTGAAATTGAATATGGACTGCAACGAGGGACAACTGCCAATTCTTATCTAATTCAAGGGGATAAAACGGCTCTTTTTGATCCGCCGGGGGAGTCGTTTACTGAAATTTTTCTGAATTCTCTGCAACAGCGAATTTCTCTTTCTGACATTGACTATATCATTCTCAGTCACGTCAATCCTAATCGTGCCGAAACTTTAAAAGTAATTCTACAATCTATTCCTCAAGTTACCCTTATTTGTTCTAATCCTGCAGCAATTTCTTTGCAAAAATTGTTAGGAGAAACTAGCGTCAATTATCAGGTGATTAAAGGGGAAGAAACCCTCAATTTAGGTCAAGGTCACTGTTTAGAATTCCTATTAACGCCCACCCCCCGTTGGTCGGATCAACTGTGTACCTATGACCCAAAAACAGGCATTTTATTTACTGATAAATTCTTTGGGGCGCACGTTTGTGGAGAACAAATTTTTGATGAAGGTTGGCAAGTTTATCAAGAAGACCGCCGTTATTATTTTGATTGTTTAATGGCACCCCATGCCAGTCAAGTGGGGAGTATTTTAGATAAGTTTCAAGGAAAATCTGCCCAAATTTATGGAACGGGTCATGGTCCGATTGTGCGGTATGGCTTCCAAGAATTAACCAATGCTTATCGCGAGTGGCTACAAGGACAACAATCTCAAGCAACAAAAGTGGCTCTCTTATACGCTTCAGCATACGGGAATACGGCAACCATTGCTAACGCGATCGCGCGCGGGGTAACCAAAGCAGGGGTTGCTGTGGAATCCATTAATTGCGAATTTACGGACCCGGAAACCATCAAATCAGTCCTCCAAAACACCGCAGGCTTTATCATCGGTTCACCGACTCTCGGCGGACACGCGCCCACCCAAGTGCAAACGGCGTTAGGGGTTATTCTCTCCCATGCCGAAAAAAATCAACTCGCTGGCGTTTTTGGATCTTACGGTTGGAGTGGGGAAGCGATTGATCTCCTTGAACAAAAAATTAAAGATGCGGGTTTCCGCTTTGGCTTTGATCCGATTCGGGTAAAGTTTAAGCCCACTGATTCCACTCTTAAATACTGTGAAGAAGCCGGAACCGATTTTGCCCAAAAACTGAAACGGAAACAGAAAAAACAAACTGCCCGTCAAAATGTGACCGACTCCCAAGCAGCCCGCACCGAACAAGCCCTAGGACGAGTGGTTGGGGCGTTATGTGTGGTCACCGCCCAAAAAGGAGAATTAGCCAATGGCATGCTTGCGTCTTGGGTCTCACAAGCAACATTTTCTCCCCCAGGAGTAACGGTTGCAGTGGCAAAAGAACGCGCGATCGAATCTCTGATGCATGTGGGAAGTCCTTTTGTTCTTAATATCCTCCCAGAAGGCAAACAACTGCAAAAACAGTTTATGAAAAACTATTCCCCTGGAGAAGATCGCTTTGCAGGAATTGAAACTGAAGAAGCTGAAAATGGTTGTCCGATCTTAAAACAAGCCCTCGCTTATTTAGAATTAACGGTACAAAATCGCATGGAATGTGGCGATCATTGGCTGGTTTATGGTGTGGCAAAGTCTGGAAAAGTGTTAGATATGGAGAAGGTTACAGCTGTCCATCATCGGAACTCTGGAAGTCATTATTGAAACTGTGGCAATTCTCAAATTAACCACAAAGACACAAGGGATTGAACGGTTCAACTAAGAAGTAGGAATTGAGAAAAATGGCAATAGATACAGATTTTGCTCAAATCTTAGAACGATTAGAGGGGAAGATTGAAGCTCAAGGAACTCGGCTTGAAGAAAAAATTGATGCTCAAAGTGAGAAACTGCAATCTATTGATACCCGACTGGCTAGAATTGAAGAAAAAACTGATGGCTTAGGGGATAGACTGGACAAATTAGAGGGCAGTATCCAACGGCAAGACAATCGGATTTGGGCTTACTTAACGACCACCACGGTTACTCTTTTAGGCGGGTTATTGGCAATTTTGAGCAAGTTTCTCTTGTTTCCTAATCAATAAGCGTGATCTCCCTTACTCGGATTATTTTGCCACTAAAACCCCTTGCTCTTGCTGGGTGGGAATCACTTTTAAGAAGTCTCGTTTCGCACAATATATTAAATCTTTTTCTCCCCCTAATCTTAAAAGCCGTTGTCCGTGACTCGAAAAACGGAATAGTTCTAAAAGATTATTTTGCCACTGCGTATAAAGCGCGATCGCGCCAATGACTTCATCATTGCCAATCGCTGCGACTTGGTCATGGCTTAGATTTCCCAATAGTCCATAAGCAATTGCCCCAGCACAAGCTGTATCTTCTAAGGAATAACTTCCCTGCCAACCGGAACCCACCAGCCAAACCAGTTCTGGCTGTTCTTTTTGTAAATAGTTAATTACAGATTGGTCATTAACAAATGCTGCGGTTAAAACATTTCGCGCTTGTTCTACCCGTTGTAAAGCGCGAGTGCCATTAGTCGTGCTCAGAAAAAAGCGTTTCCCTTTCACTTGCTCTGGGGTGCATTCCAAGGGAGAATTTCCGAGATCGCAACCATCAACTTTGGAACCTCCACGCTCTCCTGCTCGCAGACGACGGTCACTTTGCCATTGTTCACTGACCTTCATCAATTGCTCAATATCGCTAAAGGCTTGTACTGCTTCTGCACCAGCAGCCAAAACTGTCGCGATCGTTGTTGTCGCTCGTAACACATCAATCACTACCGCACAATCGGGGAGATGATCGCTGGGGGTTAACTCTGGGGTCTCATAGACAAATAGCTTCACAGTTTTTAATGTTTGCGCAAACGTCACCCTGACAATTTAACCAGAAAATGTCATCATAGAGTTAACTGTTTTGTAAAGAAGTGTAACAAACTATGGACGATAAAAAATATTCTTGGAAAGGAAGTCCTAACGCTGGTGCAGTACTTAGCCTTCTTGCTGTATTTGGTGGGATTGCGGTACTCTTACTGGGCTTTATTGGTTAATGATTTTTAAATTACTTTAACTTTGTTGGGGAAGCAGTATCACGACTGCTCCCTAAGAATTCTTCGAGGGTTCTGAATCAAGCTGTTTAAACTGGTAAAAGCGATACAGGGTATAGATATCGAACCATCCGGCAACCAGAGCAAGTGTTAATCCAATTACAATTACCCCTCTAAAAACAGAACCTGCTCCAAAGATACTTAAAAACCCAAGGAGTTGGTTGAGACTGACCTCACCAATACTTTCTAAGCCCGGAAAATAGCTAATCCCGAGCGCGATCGTTAATAATCCTAAAACTAGCATCACCGGAAAGGCAAAGCTAATGACAACGGTTACCACGAAAGAACTTAATAAATTTGATAGTTGTTTCATCATGATTTCAGAAGTTAACCTTCAAGCAAGGGAATGCAGCTTCTCTATAGAGAAACTACCCACTACCATAGGGGAACTTACCCAGATTGAGCGTAAAACGTCAGAAATCTTAAATCTTTATTAATAATCTTGTTGAAGTTCAGTAACAGATGTTGTTTTCTATAACAAAATAGTTCCCTCATCAACGTTTTAGCGATCAGAGGGGATATTAAATTCTATGTATAATGATTGAGTTATGCGTTATTACACTGGCTTAGACATGGCATAAATTGCTTTTGATATGGGATCTAATTCAATCCAGCCTAAATCTCGTAAGCGGTGGATGAGATTAGAAATCGTTACTCCCAACTCTTCAGCAATTGTATATAAACTACGCCAGTGAGTTAAATTACGCCCCTGACAAACCTGTTTCATCTTGACTTCCGGCATCAGTAAACAGGTAGCAAAATATTGGGCTTGCCATTCAATCCCTCTCAGTTGCTCACTATTGCGACATAACAGGGGATCGACTTTCGTGGAAATCCCCTGTTGTTGTAATTGAGAATATTGAGCCACTGCCCTTTGATTAATATGAAGAACCCAATGTCCGACTTCGTGCGCGATCGTTGATTCTCCAAATCCTCCCCCAAGAATCGGCAACGTCTCATTAATTTCAATCAGACGTTCTAGAGGCAAAATACGAGCAGCAATGATTCCTTGTTCATCAGGAGAAATCGTATCCCACACTACGTCTAACCCTAAATACTCAGCGACCCGTGTTGCATCTAGGGGACACTGGGGAACATAGTTAGGGTAAGATGTCATTTCGTCTAAGATCTCGCTTGCGATCTGAGCAATTTTAGATTTAGAAAGGTAGCGAAAGGGCTTCACTAATCTCAATGTCCTTACCCCTGCACATCAGTTTCCATTGCAGCTTGAAATACCTGTTCAGCAAATTTAGGATTTTCCCGCATCCGCCGGAAAAGAGTAGGCATATTTTCATAATGCTCCCGCAGCAATGATTCATCTTGCTGAGGAATCCGCCCAGCTAAGAAAATGAGCTTTTCTTCATCTAATGCTAAATGGCGGGCTAAAGCTCGAATGACATCTTCTTTGGGTGGATAGTCCGCTCGGTTATTTTCAAGTTTTGAGAGATAGGTAAAGTCTAATGCAAGCAGCTTGGCTAACTCTCTTTGACTATATCCTTTATTTTTTCGCGCTTGGCGAATCAGTTGACCAAATTGTTGATTCACTGTTTCTTAACCTCCTTGTTTCCTACTATATCGTTACTTGATGAAAAAATCAAAAATCTTGCTTTAAAGTGAGAGTCCTCCTGTCTATAATCTTGAGTGAGAAACCTAAAACTCTTAATAGTCAATGGACAGTTGCTATAGTAAAAAGAAATAATCTTGAGTCATAATTATCAAACTGTCGAACTGAATTATTAGTTACACTTTTTAGATATTTTGAGTGGTCAAAAAGTAGAGTTTTTCATCACTGTTTGGATTTTTTAGACCATTTCTGAAAACAATCACTACAAAATAACCATAGAAATGGGAAGATTTAGAGTATCAATTAGATTTCAAAGATTTTCTTGAATCGAACATTCTTGATAGAGGGCAAAGATCATGACCGCTTCTATGTCACACTGAAACTGAAGCATTCCACTATAGCAGTGATGAAACTTTCTTCCCTTGAAACTACGCCCAATCCCCACTGCATGAAACTCAACTTAGATCAACCCATTGTTGATCAAGCGATAACCCTAAAATCAGGAGAGGACTGCCAAGATCTTCCTAAAGCAATTGCCCAGTTAATTGAAATTGACGGGGTTAAAGAAGCCTTCCTCAACAATGATTTTGTGGCTC
>JAVLCL010000192.1:0-6349 GCA_031580825.1 Halothece sp. Uz-M2-17 | reverse complement strand
CATGGTCCCTTAGTCGGACTCTATCAGGGAATGCAACAGGTAAAAACGCCTTGGGTACTTGCTTTAGCTTGTGATTTACCGAAGTTAACCGTTGCTGAATTAGAATTTTGGGTGCAACAACTAGCTAATGTTTCTGAAGATGTGATTGCACTGATTCCTAGATCGAGTGCTGGCTGGGAACCGCTTTGCGGGTTTTATCATCAATCCTGTCAGGCGTTATTGGCTGACTATATTACTCATGGCGGACGGTCATTTCAACGGTTTTTAGATCAGCATTCTGTTGCAGAATTAACGGTGCGCGATCGCGCGGTATTATTTAATTGCAATACCCCAGAAGACTTGGAACAGATCAGATCGTGATTATCAATTGAAAACCGTAATCGAAAAATTGGCAAACTCAGCATAAGTATCTTCTGGTGTTGCCCAAGAAGCATCACCCCCTCCGAAAAAAGTAGAGAATAAAATACCATCAATTTTTAATGCATCAGTGGTACGAAATAGAACATTTGTTTGATCAATTACTTCTTTGCCATTCACCCACACTTGTATGACACCATTGGCTTGATTGGGCTGATTTAAAACAATTTTTTGTTGTAGATGGTACCATTGCTCGCGCTTAAATTGCCAATGACCCCGACCCATGGAAGTCCCATAGTTTTGACTGGTTGGTAAATAAGCATAAATTTCTCCCTTCCCTTGTTCACGCCACATATAACGAGTGGAAAAACCATCTGTTCCATCTGGAATTTCTCCGCCATTATTCCCTTTTCCACCAAATAACCCAGGTAACTTTCCACCTTTAACAAACTGAAAGTGATGAGGGAAACGAACGTAATAACTTAAAAGAAGTGCCTCTTGAGGGGGGATATTTAAAGTTCCATAAAACTGCGCACCTCCTAAAGGAAATCCTTTCCTCGCTACTGTTGGACTAGCAGAATGAGCAGGATAATAAACGCGGAGAATAGTTTCAAATTTCTGATTGGGCTGAGCCTGGATTTCTAAATTGTCTAATCCCCATTCTCCTTTTTCCAGTTTTCCCCAATGATTGAGCCAATCGGAAGTTTTGAATTGACTTGACCAAAGCTCTTGTTTTATCTGCGATGAAGCAGATTGATAACTGGTCTGCAGTGACAATCGAAATTGCGCTAAACCACCGATTAGGGCAAAAAAAAGACTACTCAATACAAATAAGAGGACGACTTGATGCCATTGCAGAAGACTTAACTTTCTTTGAAAATAGTTGAAAATTGCAGGAATTTTATTCATGTCCTAGATATTTAAAGAATTTGACACTAAAACAAATACTCAATCCTGATTATGCTTATAAATCAAGTTTTTATCTTTCAATCACAACAGAATCCTTATTTGGTATCATGTGGCTTTAAAAAGTGATCAAAATACGTAAATTTTGTTAACCTATGATGTATCAAAACGTAAATATGTGTAACCTTAGTATCATATTTAAATCCGCTTAAATTACCATGGTCAAAAATGATTTATATGCTGATTCAGATTACAAAAAAACAACGTGGAAAAGCAACCCAGAAGCGATATTCGAGCTTGGGACTTTTGAACTGTGGTATCAACCGGTTTATGACATAGAAACAGGAGCCGTTTTATGTAATGAAGTCCTATTGCGTTGGCGGGATGAGGAACAACAACTGTATTTACCTAACGAATTTATACCCATTTTGGCAAAGGCTGGATTACTGGCTCGGGTGGATACCCTCGTCATGCACAAGGCATTGATTGCTTTAAGCCAAAACTCTTCATTACAGTTATCAGTTAACCTTTCACAGGACAGCCTGCATAATCGGGAATTTTTAGAAGAACTGAAATTTTCACTGCAAGAGAAAAAAATCGATCCAGAACGTCTCAGTTTTGAAGTCACTGAAAGCGCGATCGCGCAAGATTTTTCTCAAGCCCTAACCTTTCTCAGAGAACTCAAAAAAATTGGATGTCTCATTGTTCTCGATGACTTTGCCAGTCAAGATTTATCTTTAACCAAATGTGAAGAATTACCGATCGATACCATTAAACTCAATCAACAGTTCCTGCAACGGTTGCAAGATAATCCGAAAAGTCAAACCTTTGCCAAAGCAACTTTAAGTTTTTGCCAATCCCTCGGTCAAGTAACGGCTAAATTTATTACCGATGAAAGCACGCTGAAACTCGTTCAGTCAGCAGGATTTAATGCGATTCAAGGGAACCATTTACACAAAGCAACTGCTATTCCCGAACAAGCCCCTTTACTCAAAAGTTCTGACAATAATGGGACGCTGATAACCGAACCGAACCCAACCATGACTGCTTTAAGCAGTACTGCTGGTAAAGGGCAATTAAGTGCTGTCTCAGCAGTAGAACTACCGGAAAAGCCAAAACTATGGCAACGGGTTTTAACGGGAACGCTATTGATCGGTATAGGAACAGCAGTTATCGGCATGGGGGCAATTGCATTTACTCATCGTGCTTCGCGGATTATTGTCGATAATGGTGTCGTTAATGGTCGGGTATTACGGCTTCGTTCCCCTATTAATGGGACACTGAAAGCCTTTTATCCCCGTCCTGGTACTTCTGTCCGTTCCGGTCAAGTGTTGATGCAAATTGGTCGTTCTCAAGATACAGAACAGGCTCTATTGCAACTACAAGGAGAAGTGGAAACCAAGAAAAATAAACTCCTTGCAGCCCAACAATCCCTCGAATTCTTACAGTCTCGCCTAAATAAACAAGAATCAGAATATGACCAACTATGGACGGTGGAAAATGAAATTAATCTTAGAGATGTCCGCCAGAAGGAAGCAGCATTAGAGCAAGCTCAGGCAAAAGCCAAAGCAGCCCGTCTAGATTACGAACGGTTTCGTAACTTAAGAGCAGAAGGCGCGATCGCGCAACAAGTAGTTGATCAAGCAGAATCCACTTGGCGAGTAGCTCAAGCAGAAATCCAGCGCGCTCAAGAAGATCTGAGTTCCACCAGAACTGCATTTAGTGCTTCCCAAGAACGAATTGCCATGAACCGCTATCCCAATTGGGGGGATAGTTTTGTGGAAGAAACAACCCAACTCCGTCAACAAATTCAAGACCAAACCATTCTTATGAACACGCTGCGTGCAGATGTCCGCATTGCTGAAGAAAGACTGCGCCAAGCTCAATCTCAATATAGTGATCGCCAAGCCTTAGAAGTAACATCCCCCCTTGATGCTGTCGTTTATAGTACGGAGTATGAGCAAGGAGAAACAGTCAATCAATCAGAACAAGTACTGACACTCCTTGATTGTAATGAACTTTGGGCAGAAGCAGTCATTTCTGCCGAATCGGCAGCAAGAATTAATCCGAAACAACCGGTTCTAGTAGAACTTGCTAACTCGGATCAGGTTGTATCAGGAGAATTAGATCTAATTCAAGGTGTGAGTCCTCTAGGAGATGTCGAGCGATCAAAACGGCTACAAGTACAAGCTCTTGTTCCTTCAATCGCACCCGACCTTGTGGGTAAATCACTCTCTCGGGTTAAAGTTATGATCCCTCCTCCTCCAGCATATGAAGATACTGATCAATTTTGTGGACTAGGACAACCCACCCGCTTAACCTTCAGTACAGAAACCAAATCTTGGCAACAACAGTTAACACAACTTGTACCCCGTTGGGTCAAAAATTTACTTTTTTGATTCAAATCACACTTAAAAAGAATTTTAAGTTTTAAGAATAATGTGGAAAAGTTATTAGACAAGTCAAACTAGGTTGTGATAAATTTGTGATACAAATCTATACAGTAAATTTTCTTAATCGAAACCAAAATTATGATACAGCAAGTTTCTGCTATCTGAGCCTGATTAAGAATTGATCTACATATAACGAGTGAGGTTTATCGCACATGAAAATTATTGTTTGGGGTCTAGGTTATGTTGGCACAGTCGTTGCCGGTTGTTTTGCCAAGATGGGTCACGAAGTTATTGGTGTTGATAAATTAGAAGCAAAACTCACAGCCCTGAATGAAGGTAAAAGCCCTATTAAAGAACCCGGTCTAAATGAACTGATCCAGGCTGGAGTCCGTAACGGTAAGATTCGTGGCGTAAGTAACGGGATTTCTGAAGTTGCCAGTGCTGATATTTCCTTAATTTGTGTTGGGACACCGAGCGCGCCTGATGGTAGCACTGGACTCCAATATGTTCGTGCGGTTGCTGCAGAAATCGGTGATGGACTCCGCCACACCTCTCAGTATCACGTTGTCATGATGCGGAGCACTATTTTTCCAGGCACAACCCGCAAGGTGGTCTTACCGATATTAGAACGCCACTCTCAGAAAACTTGCGGTGAAGGATTTGGTTTAGTGATGAATCCTGAGTTTTTACGGGAATCAACTGCAATCAATGATTTCTTTGATCCGCCTTACACGGTTGTGGGAGAATTTGATTCTAAATCAGGAGATATTGCCACTCAACTTTATGCGGGGATTCCCGGTGAAGTGTATCGGACAGAAATTGAAACCGCTGAACTCCTCAAACAAACCAATAATGCCTTCCATGCCTTGAAAGTGGGTTTTGCTAATGAAATTAGCCGTTTGAGTGACCGCTTAGGCATTAACGGTGATCAACTGATGACAATGGTTTGTGCTGATACAAAACTCAATATTTCTTCTGCTTATTTACGTCCAGGCTTTGCGTTTGGTGGGTCTTGCTTACCAAAAGATCTCCGCTCAATTACGTTTCATGGTCAGCAGTTAGGAGAAAATTTGCCTATCCTACAGTCGATTTTACCGAGTAATGAACGTCAAGTTCGCGCTGCTGCTCTCAAAGTCTATGACTTAAATGTCAGAAAAATTGCCGTTCTCGGATTAAGTTTCAAAGCGAACACCGATGATTTACGAGAAAGTCCTGTCCTCAAACTGATTAATGATCTCTGGCGCGATCATATGGACATCCAAGTTTTTGATCCGGATGTGCAACTAGAAAATCTCGTTGGGGCTAACCGAGAATATTTAGAGCGTCAACTCCCGCAAATTGAAAAAATTAATTGTTCTAGTTTGGAAGCAGCCTTGGAAGGAGTAGAAGCAGTAATCGTATCTCACAATCGCCCTGAGTTTCAAGCAGCGATTCAAACCCTTCCTCAGCATATTGCTGTGATTCATTTAGCGTCTCCACAACAATCTTATTATCCCATGGGCCGTGTGATTTCTTGTGAGAATAATCAAAGTGTCAAACAGCTACAAAGAGCATAGTTGACAACTCCAACCACTCAATGATTTGTGCTTAAACCGATATGCTAAAACCATCTCCAATGCAGTTTTTCTGGGGGAAAGTGATGATTTTTTCCCTTGCTTTACTCTTTTTATTAACACTCTATTGGCTGCGCAATGATGTTCACGATTTAAGCACAATCACATTAAACCATTTGGTGGTTCTGGGAACAATTGGGTTATGGCGGTGGTTATGGCTTCTCTTTCATGCCTTACGCTCTGTGACTTATCGCATCTGGGTGTTTCCTCGTTGGCGTCGGAAAGCTCGTCAGATCCCAATCGCTAGTTTACCTCCGTTTGCGATTGTTATTCCCACCTATAAGGAAAAACCTTGGATTACAGACCGTGTTTTTCGAGCAATTGCGAGAGAAGCCCAGACCTTAAACTATCCTTTGACATTGGTTCCTGTCACAACACCTGAAGAAAACAGCGCGATCGCGCAAATTTTGCTGGAAGAAGATCCCACAGGACGCTCAGTTCAACTCCTGAGTGTGGCAGACCCTGCTCAAGGCAAACGGGGTGCATTAGTTTTTGGCTTAGAAGCCTTACATGAATCGGGTTTTCCGTCTGATGGCATTGTTGCTTTAATGGACGGAGACTCAGAATTAATGCCCGGTAGTATCCGTCAGTCTCTACCTTTTTTCCGGCTCTTTCCGAAATTGGGCGGATTAACCACGAATGAAATGCCCGAGGTTCATGGGTCTTATCTTTTTTCGGAATGGTTACATCTGCGCTTTTGTCAACGTCACCATTATATGTGTTCTTATAGCTTATCGAGTAAAGTCTTGTGTCTAACTGGACGTTGCTCTCTGTTTCGAGCCAAAGCTGCTCTCGATCCAACGTTTCGAGGCTTACTTGCCAGAGACTTTCTCAATGATTGGCTGTGGGGACAGTTTCGCTTCTTATCGGGAGATGATAAAACGACTTGGTATTGGTTACTGCGAGAAGGCTATGACATGATTTATCTGCCTGATGTCATGGTCTATACCATTGAAACCATTTCTGGATCATTAATGAGTCGAGCGTATCAAAATATCAGACGCTGGTCTGGCAATACACTGCGTAATGGTAATCGAGCTTTAGCTTTAGGTCCCCATCGCACCGGCTTATTTACTTGGC
>JAVLCL010000191.1:0-6433 GCA_031580825.1 Halothece sp. Uz-M2-17 | reverse complement strand
GGTGTCTCGATGAATTAAGAATCCAACGCGCTTTTAGCCGTTGGAGCGTCAAAACGCTCTCTCTTAGTGATTTTTGAAACTCAACTTTGCTTCTCGATGATGCGGTTGCCAGAGAGAGTCAGTGTCTGGACCAGAGGGAATAATTCCCCCAGGATTCAGTGGAAATAAATTACCGTAGTAGTCTCGTTTGACAGCCTCAATATCGCAGGTTTCAGAAACACCAGGCAGTTGATAAATATCGCGCAGGTAGCCATCTAAATTTGGATAGTCACGGATGCGGTAACGGTTACATTTAAATAATCCGAAATAAGCAGCATCAAAGCGGAAGAGGGTTGTAAACAAACGGACATCCGCTAACGTTACGCGATCGCCGCAAAGATAACGATTATTTTCTAAAGTGGATTCAATTTCCTCCAGTGCAGAAAAAAGTTCTTCACAGGCGCGATCGTAGGCTTGTTGGGTTTGGGCAAAACCGCAGCGATACACACCATTATTCACCGCAGGATAAATTTTGGCATTCCACTGATCAATCTGAGATTGCAATGCTTCTGGGTAAAGATCCAGTTCTGGGTGATCCGCAAACTCGTTGAATTGATCGTTCAGCATGACAATAATTTCTGCACTTTCATTATTGACAATGGCTTCAGTTTTACTATCCCACAACATGGGAACGGTAGAACGTCCTTCATAACCCGGCTGCGCTTTTTGATAAAATTCTGCTAAGCTCTGACAGCCGGCTTCGGGTTCAGTAAAGACCCAACCCCCTTCTGTTGGTGAAGGATAGACAACAGTTACAGGAATTACCTCTTGCAAGCCTTTTAAAGCTCTCACAACGAGGGTGCGATGCGCCCAAGGACAACTCATCCCTACATAGAGACGATAACGCTCTGGTTCTGGTGGAAATCTCTGATCGCCAATGCTGTCCCGAAATTCACTACTGGGGCGGATATAAGAGCCAGCGCGATCGCGCGGTGCAAGGTTAGACATCATAATTTTCCACATTTTTGTCCAAACCCATTGACCGGTACGAATCACAAATTTAGGTGGAAGAGCTTTACCCATGTTTGATTGCTCCCATGTCTCTATTGGCTCATCAACATTTTAATTCTTCAATCGCTGTCACCTGATATTGTTTTACCACTGCTTCATGAGGAGGAGTTCCGGATTCACCAGCAGTGGTTAATTCTGCAGTGCTTTCAATTATTGCTTCATAGATGCCCTGATCTGTTTCATCAGGAGAGGAATAACGAATGCGAACTTTTGCCCATTCTTTATTACTTTGATCTGCTTCTAGCACTTCTCCTGTTTTTAAGTAATGAAACCACTCCCAACCGTGCTTTAACCAAATTTCTTGTTCAGCAATTTGCGCCCATTGATCTAATCCAGTCCAACCACGATAATATAACTTCAAGTCGCTCAGATTGCCTTCCTGTTTCGTGATGAAATCAAGTGCTTCTGGCGTTAAACGTCCCCAGTAGCGTCCATCGGGAAGACTAATCGCAGTAGGGGCAAAACGATGTCCACCAAAATGACTACAGCGCCACACTCTGACTTGGGAATTGGCTTGTTGTCGCCAATCTTTATAGAGAGGATAGCCATAGCGAGAACAAGCTGCATCAACATTGCCATGGGTGCAGACGAGTAAATCGTACTGGTGATCATTATGTTGTTGATAGTCACTGAAGTGAGGAAGTCTTTCCGGTTCTAAGAGAAGTGCAGAGGCTAAGTTTCCTAGTTCAGGGGTAGGAATCAGATATTCTTCTCGGGTGTAATGAGAAAATAACTCAGTTGGACGACGATAGAAGAGAACCCGAGAATAGCCGGTTTGAGAATAGTCTGAATCGGGCGCGATCGCGAGGGGACGGAGTTTGATTCCTTTTTCGTAAACCAGGGATTTAATGGCGGGTAAATAGGGTTTTAACGCTTCGTTTTGATCAAGAGCAATTTCTGACCAGGGTTGCGGTAGTTCTACCACTAACCAATAATCATAATGTCCTGCGGTGCCAATCGGCGCTTCTCCCACAGCTTCGGAAATATCAGAACAGAATTGGCATTGTGCAAGATGCTGGGGTAAAGATGACATAATTATTTTTTCTCCTCTAACAGATAAGTCGATAGATCCGCCAAAACTTTGTTAGCAGCAATGGGACCGCGCCCAATCCAATATCCAGGCACTGGATAAACGTTTCCCGCTTGTACTGCTTCTAATTTTGACCAGAGAGGGTCATCTTGCAAGCGTTCATAGGCAGTTTCAGCGTCGTTCCCTAAACTCCAAACAAAGATGACATCCCCATCGGCTGCGTCGAATCGTTCCCGAGAAATATTAATCCATAAATTATCTTTATCCTGACTCGGTGGGCGAGATAAACCGACATCTTGGAGGATACCGCCGACAAAGGTATCCTTTTGATAAAGACGTAGCCCATCAGGGAACACACGCACGACAGACACTTCGATTTCGGACGGGTTTTCAAGGCGCGACCCGAGGTCTTTTGCTCGTTGATTATACTGATCGAGCAAGGCTTGTCCTTCTTCAGGTTTTCCTACTGCTTCTGCGGTGAGAAGGAGTTTCTGTTTCCAAGCACTGGTTCCACTTTTTCCTAATAAAATCGTCGGTGCAATTTGATTGAGTTGGTTATATACCGCTTCGACATTTTTTCCACCAATAATTAAGTCAGGATCGAGTTTGGTAATCGTTTCTAGGTTTTGTTGGTTGGGAGAGAGTTTTCTTGTCCTCTCAGTAATTTGATCGCGCAGATGGACGGGAAATTTCCTTGTATTTTCATTCATTAATGCAGCAATGGGTTCCACATCTAAAGCAAGAACACTATCTAAAGCAATATTATCTAAAGCAATAACTCGCTCAGGATTGATAGGAACCGCCGTTTCTCCTTTAGCATGAGTCACCATCCGCGCGGGATCAGGGAGGGGTCGGTTGAGGGTTTGGTTATTTTGACATCCTGCGAGACTCAATAGTCCCAGCAGGAAAAGGGATACAGTCCAAGGTCGAAGCATGATTTACCAGCTAAGTTGATATTGCAAGCTAATGGTGCGTCCTAAAGCAGCAGCAAATTCTCGGTTTCTGCTTTTAGTTTGGGAGTCAACGGGGAAGTATTGGTTATCTAAAAGGTTTTGTACAGCTAGGGTTAAAGTGCCATCCCCAAGTTGCAAACTGCTAATCCAGTCGAGGGTGGTGTAACTTTCAATGGGAAATGAATCAATAGGATCACCATCAATGTCTTCTTCAAACGCGCGATCGCGCGACCCGACAATTAATAATTGCAAGCGATTTGACCAGGTGGGTGTCGTTTGATTTTGCACATACAACCCCACTTTAATCGGCTGAATATTCTCTGTACTCAACGGCACAAAGCCATCCACACCATCAGGACTGCTGTCTCCTTCCACCCAAGTGAAATTCCCGCCTAACTGCCATTGATCATTCACTTGATAATCGGCTGTGGCTTCAATGCCATACGTGCGCTTCGGTTCCCGATTAGAAATTAAAAAGGAACCATCCTCGCTCGATCGTTCATTTTGTCCCAATTCGGAGTAAGTAAAGAAACCGGCTAAGGAAAACTGCACTTGTTCCCAATTCCCCCGAACCCCAATCTCATAATTATCAACAATGATCGGCTGAGTAACATCAACACTTTCATCCACAACCACAGGGCGTGCGTTCACAGAAAACGGTAAGAAGCGCAGAAAACGCCGAAAGTCTGGTGCAGAAAAGCCTTGAGCAAAATTCGCAAAGACACTAATTTCCTCAGTGACATCATAAATGGCTCCCACGTTGAAGACCACATCATCGAAACTAACGTCACCACCGGTCACTTCATCAGGAATCGCTTGCCCTGCAAAGTCGATATCGCCCAAGACATTAAAGTCATCCACTGACATATTGAATCGTTCAAACCGTAAGCCCCCACTGAGCGCAAGTTGTTCTGTTGCTTGCCAATCGAGTTGACCAAAGGCACCAAAGGTTTCTAAATCGTAAGGGGGGGAGAAAAATTCCTCATCCACTTGTGTAAATTCATTGCCACCACTATTATCAAAGACACCAGGGTCAAAAATTTCTAAGGGTTGTGCAATGGATTCATCCGCATAATCAACGCCCCACAGTAAATCTAAGTTATTGCTTAAAGGCGTTTCAATATCCAAGCGAGCGCCAATTTTTTCAGATTCTGTAACCGTGCGAGAAACGGATTCAAAAATCGTATTTCGATTATCAACTGGAATGGCAAGGGTTGTGGAGTCTTTGTAAAAGGCTTGTAAATCAAGTTGACTCCCCCAAAGGTCATCATGGGAGTAATTGAGGCTCAGGGTTAAGTCCTCGCGACCGGGTAAATCTTCTAGTTCGAGTTCTCCCGATGTTTCTAAAGGTCGGGCTTTCGTTCGTTCATCCAGATTATCCACACTGGGATCAGAGATCGTAGGTGGATCTTGCTTGTCATCAAAATAATTAACCGTTAACTGCAAGCGCTGGTCTGGGGTTAAATCAACGCCGGCTTTAGCAAGAATATTAAACGTTTCTAGGTTATCTAATCCTTGGGAGCGACCGACAGGAATAATGTCTCCCTCGGCATCAAAGCTATTCCCACTCTCTTCATAGGATGCAGCAAGCAGATAGTCAAACTTTCCGACTTGACCCGAGAAAAATTGTTCGACCCCTGCACCAAAACTCTGCTCAATATTCGAGAGAGACAAGCGAGGACCAATCGAAACGGTTGTCTGGGCCGTAAATACATCTTGTGGTTGACGAGTAATAATGTTGATGATGCCACCACTGGCTTCTGCCCCATAAATGGAACTAGGACCCCGCACCACTTCTACGCGTTCTACAGCATTGGGGGCAATACTGCGTAAATCTTGGAAGACACTGAGATTACTATCCACAGGCACCCCATCAATTAAAACCGAGGGTTCCCGACCACGCAAGGATTGAGCGCGATTCGATGCACTTTGACTCGGGGGACCTAACCCCGGAACCGTATTCCCCAGAATATCAGGAAGGTTATTGGATAGTTGCGATTGTTGTTCAATTTCTTCTCGACTAACAACGGTTGTGGAGCGGGGAATGTCGCTTGCATCTTCTTCCGTTCGTGTTGCGGTCACCACCAGTTCAATCACACCGTCTTCAGTAGCACTCCCTTCCGGTGCAGCAGGCGTTGGTTCTGCTTCTGGGGTTGGTGAAGGAGTGGTTTGGGCTAGACTGCCTTGTTCGGGAAGATTGACGGCGAGTCCTTGCGCCGTTGACTCAATATTCACTTTGGGAAGAGTGGTTGCCCCAATGACAATGACGCGAACACTGTTAGGATATTTCTGAACCACCCTAATTTCAGCAATTTCAACAGACGGATCTGAAACTTCAAGGCTTTCTCCCTCTGTTAACTGTAATTGCGTATTAATAATGTCGATGAAAAGGGTATCCTCTCCCACTGGCGTTTGGAAGGTTTGCAGGGGTTCTGCTGTTGGTGTAATGAGCAACAGTTGGAGGTTATTCTCACCTTGGCTTTTGACTTGAATGTCAGTAACCGGAGAGGGAGTTGCATGAACTGCACTGGCAACTAACATTGGCGCAATCGGAATTACGGCATAACTAAGAAGGGATCTTGGAATTGGATTCACTGTTTTTTATTGAAAGCTACTGTCAATTATTGGTTGTCACAGTTTCTCACTATATCATTTGAGAAATCTTTTTAATAATGAAAATGCAATTGATTGAATTTTATGGAGTAACGCTGAGTTGAAAGACTCTAAAAAAGTAAGCAGTGACTTAGTTTTAGGACTTTGTAGATTCCGTTGACTGAATCAGGAATTTGATAATTGTTTGTTGAGGTACTTGAGAAGGCGGGATTCTGCGGAATGAAGGAAAAAGTGATTCCCGGGAAAAGTTTTTTTAGTAAAATCAGCGCTGGTCTGTTCGCGCCATCCTTTTAAGCCCCCTCGACGGCTTGCCGGATCGCGCCATCCCCCAAAGGCAGTGATGGGACAGGGAAGCGGGGCTTGTTCCGTGTACTGGTAGGTTTCACAAATTTCAAAATCAGCCCGTAAAATGGGCAGCATCAGTTGCATCATTTCTGGATCATCAAGAATGGTAGAGGACGTTCCTTTTAACCAGCGCAGTTTCTCGATCAGTTCTTTATCTGGGAGGTTATAGCTAGGCGGATCATCTTCAGGAAATTGGGGGGCACGACGACCGGAAACAAATAGATGAGTGGGTAAGGGTTGAGCGCGATCGCGCAAGGTGCGAGTCAGTTCAAAGGCAATTAAAGCCCCCATGCTGTGACCGAAGAAGGCAAAGGGTTTGTCTAGATAAGGGGTAATGATTGGAATGAGTGCGCTGACCAGTTCGTTTAAGTCAGTAAAAGGGGTTTCTTTGCGTCGTCGTCCATGTCCGGGGAGTTCGGCAGGACAGAGTTCGACTGTATCC
>JAVLCL010000190.1:0-6473 GCA_031580825.1 Halothece sp. Uz-M2-17 | reverse complement strand
AGTTTGCAAACACTTGTAGTAGCAAATCATAGTTTCCCATTACGGGCGGTAAATCCGGTTGTACTTCTTGCAAGAGTTCAATTTCTTTATCTTTCGCGTTGAGATGATAACTCCGTAGCGTTTGTTCAATGGGCTGACTTAAATCAACCGCACTCATTTGATACACTTTCGAGGACTCTAAACGGGATAAATCGAGAACATCATTCACCAAGCGCGTCAGTCGATCCGTTTCGCTATTCGTCGTTTGTAAAAATTCTTTTTGTTCTTCTGGGGTCAATTCTTCACCATATTCAGAAAGCGTTTCGATAAAGGACTTAATATTAAATAACGGTGTTCTCAGTTCATGAGAAACGTTGCTGATAAATTGACTTTTCGCTTTGTTTAATTCTACTTCTCGCGTGATATCTTGCACGGTAATAGCGAGCCCTTTAATGGTTTCTCGATATTGATCTAAGACGCGCGTTAGTAAAATTCTAACCGTGCGTTCATGAGGACTGCTGAGGGTGATCCGAAACTCTCCCCCTTCTTTATAACTTTCCTCAACATGATCTTTTTCTTCCCCTTCGGCTGAGGCTTTGGCAATCACTTCTTGCAAGGGTTCACTAATTTCCATATTGACTTCATGGGGAAGATGATGAAGCACATTTTTTCCCGTTATTTCTCGCCCTTCCCAACCAAAGATCCGTTCTGCGGTGGGGTTTACCAACATGACATTAAGATTCGTATCAATGAGAACCGCACCATCGGCGATGGTAGAAACCAGTGTTTCCAGTTTCGCTTTCTCTGCGGTTAGTTCTTCAATATTTTGTTCTTCATATCGCGCTAGGCGTTCCGCCATGTAGTTAAAACTCGAAATCAGTTCCCCTAACTCTCCTCCTAAAGGGAGTTCGATGCGTTGTTTGAAATTTCCCGCAGCAATATTTCTCACCCCTACCAATAATTCTTTAATGGGTTTGGTAATCGTTAAAGCGTTAAAGACTGCCCCTAAAATCACCATTGCCCAAATAGAAATAAACACAGCGATTGTGACATCACGGGTTAAGTTAGAAGAAGCGACAACTGTGGGGTTAGGGTTAATGCCAACCGCAAGCACACCGAGATATTCATTATCATAATTGAGCGGAACAAAAACATCAGTCACTTCCCCGTTGGGGGTCGCATGTTGACGCACTAAGGGTTGTTCGGAGTCAGGAGAGTAACTATCAGGAAGTTGGATGCGTCGTTGAATGGTGAGGGTGTTATCTCCTTCCGCTTCGGAAAAGGGAATGCCAAAGCGAATTTTGCCATCGGGTTCAGCATAGAGAATGTAGCGGACACTAGAAGTACTGCTGTAAAATCTTCCTGAGAAGAGAGCAACTTCAGTCAGATCATCTTCGGCGACCAAAGGTGCAATATTTGCAGCGAGAAGCAGTCCTAAATCCCGTCCAAAGCGGGTGTCGTTCATCCGTGCATCTTGTTGAATCGTGTTGACTGCCCAAAACGTTAAGCCACTCATCACTAACGAAACGACGAGTGTTCCTACAGCCATTAAACGAGTTTGCAGCGTGAATTCTGACCACCAACGGGCAAGAATTTCTCGGATTGTATTCAATGCACTAACACCTTCATGCGCGATCGCGACAAGATTTCCCCTTTTATTTTCGCATATTTCCTGAGTTGCCTTTCTGTATAATTTATTCTTTGTTTACTGAAATGTAATATAGCGTTGCTGAGTCTGTTGAAAACAGTGACCAGTTACCAAGGAACAAAGAACAAAGAACGAAGAACAAAAATTAAGAATGTATCTCACCAGTCCCATAATTGCTATGTTATGGAAACTCAATCAAGCAAGCTAGGATAATAAGGTTGTGTTTTAAATGAAACGATATGATTGAACGTTATACATTGCCCGCAATGGGCGATCTCTGGACAACGGAGGCAAAATTAAAAACCTGGTTACAAGTTGAGTTGGCAGTGTGTGAAGCGCAAGCAGAGTTAGGGTATATTCCTGAGTCTGCCCTAGCAGAAATTAAAGCAAAAGCGGATTTTGATCCGCAACGGGTACTGGAAATTGAAAAGGAAGTTCGTCATGATGTAATTGCTTTCTTAACCAATGTCAATGAATATGTGGGGGAGGCGGGACGCTATATTCATCTCGGTTTGACCAGTTCTGATGTCTTAGATACCGGAATTGCATTGCAGTTAGTGGCAAGTTTGAATTTAATTCTAGAAGAAATTGAATCCCTTGCCCAAGCGATTCGCTATCAAGCGCAACAGCATCGTTATACGGTGATGGTGGGACGGTCACACGGCATTCATGCAGAACCAATCACCTTTGGCTTTAAACTCGCGGGGTGGTTAGCGGAAATCTTTCGTCATCGCGATCGCGCGATTCATCTCCGTAATGAAATTGCTGTGGGTAAAATCTCTGGGGCTGTGGGAACCTATGCCAATATTGATCCGAGAGTCGAAGCCCTGGCTTGTGAAAAATTAGGCTTGCAACCGGATACTGCTTCCACACAGGTCATTTCGCGCGATCGGCACGCCCAATTCTTACAACAACTCGCTGTCTTAACTGCCTCGCTTGAACGGTTTGCCGTGGAAATCCGTAACTTACAGCGCACCGACGTTTTAGAAGTGGAAGAATACTTTGCGAAAGGGCAAAAAGGCTCATCGGCAATGCCTCACAAACGCAATCCCATCCGTTCCGAACGCTTAACCGGACTGGCGCGTGTGGTACGCGGAAACGCCATGACCGCTTTAGAAAATGTTGCCCTGTGGCACGAACGAGATATTTCCCACAGTTCAGCAGAGCGGGTCATCTTTCCGGATAGCTGCATCTTAACGCACTTTATGCTCCATGAAACAACAGATTTAGTCAAAAATCTCTTAGTCTATCCCGAAAATATGCAGCGCAATATGAATGTGTATGGGGGAGTAATTTTCAGCCAAAGAGTTTTACTGACCTTAGTCGAAAAAGGTATGACGCGAGAAGAGGCTTATCAAGTGGTGCAAGAATGCGCCCATCAAGCATGGAATCAAATTGATGGTAATTTCTACGATTTGATTTCTAACAATCCAACTGTTCAAAAAACCCTATCTGCAAGTGAGATTGAAAGTTGTTTTGATCCGCAACACCATTTCCAAAACTTAGATGAAATTTATCAACGGTTAGGCATTTAATTGATTTTTTTGGGCGAACTCCTGTTCGCCTATGTAATGAAATTCTATTATTTAGTCCATAAAGTTGATGATTTTTTTGAAGGATGCTTTGCAAAAGACAATCATTAAACTTTACAATATGCCTCAACGAGCTAAGAATTGCTATGATATAAATTAAGAATAATTAACAGGAATGAGGTTAGTTATGTATTATATTGTTGAAACAGCAAAATCTTTTGAACAAGCAGCAATAGATTTAGAAACAGCTGTTAAAAATTTTGGTTTTGGAGTGTTATATATTCATGATTTAGGAGCGACTCTTCGCGGTAAAGGGATTACATTTGAAGAAGAATGCAAAGTGTTTGAAGTTTGTAATCCACAACAAGCTGCCAAAGTTTTATCAACAGATATGCGACTGAATATGGCGCTACCTTGTCGAATTTCTGTATTTACAGAAAATGCAAAGACGAAGATTGGTTTGATCAAGCCAGTACAAATGCTATCAGCACTCTCTCAAGATGGAACGTTATTGGCAACAGCAAGGGAAGTGGAAGAAAAAACGATCCAAATGATCGATTCAGCAAAATAGATTGACCGAATCTGCTTTTTAGTAAAATTAGAGTCCATCAATATTTAAACTTGATTAAGCCTTAAATCTTAAAATTCGACCGGCATTTAAAATTGCAATTAACGCGACACCAACATCAGCAAAAATCGCTTCCCAAAGGGTGGCGAATCCGATCGCGCCCAACAAGATAAACAATCCTTTAATTCCTAATGCAAAACCGATATTTTGCCAGATAATTTGGCGAGTTTTCCGCGCGATCGCGATGACTTGTGAAATTTTAGACGGCGCATCAGTCATAATGACCACATCAGCGGTTTCAATGGCAGCATCTGACCCTAAACCGCCCATCGCAATCCCCACATCCGCCCGAGCAATGACCGGGGCATCATTAATGCCATCTCCGACAAAAGCAACTTTGGTTTTCTGATGATGAACTTGTTCTAGAATTGCTTCCATAGCAGTCACTTTATCTTCTGGTAACAAGTCCGCTTGATAGTGATCCACCCCTAATTGTTGGGCAATGCTGCGAGCCACCGTTGCATTATCCCCTGTGAGCATCACCACTTCTATTCCCTTCCTTTTTAAGCTCGCAATAGCTTCTCCGGCATCCGCTTTCAATTCATCCGCAATCATAATATGTCCGCTATATTCCCCATTCACTACGGTATGCGCGATCGTTCCTTCTAAATGGCAAACCTCTGTTTGATGGGGAATATTTTCTCGATGGAGAAGGCGATCATTTCCCACTAAAACCACTTGCTGGTTCACTTCTGCAATGATGCCATGTCCCGACACTTCTTGGTAATTTTGCAGGATCGAATCATCAATTGTTTTTCCATGAGCTTCTCGAATCGACTGCGCCACGGGATGATTCGAGTGGGATTCTACTGTTGCTGCTAATTCCAGCAATTCTGGCTCAGTGAGACCGTTATGGGTCACAATCTCTGTCACTCGGAAGTTTCCTTGGGTTAATGTCCCTGTTTTATCAAAGACAACCGTTTGCACTTGCGTAAGGGCATCTAAAAAGGTTGCCCCTTTTACTAAAATGCCATTTTTCGCTGCATTTCCCACGCCACCAAAATAACCTAAGGGGACACTAATCACTAAACCGCAGGGACAAGAAATGACCAGTAACACTAAGGCGCGATAAATCCATTCCCCTTGGGTTGCGCCACTGACCAACAGAGGAGGAACAATGGCAACTGCAAGGGATAAGAAAACCACCACTGGCGTATAATAACGAGAAAAGGTGGTGATAAATTTCTCGGTTTCTGCTTTCTTACTATTAGCATTCTCCACTAAATCGAGAATTTTGGAGATGGAAGAGTCAGCAAAAGGTTTTGTTACCCGCAGGGTTAAAACCCCAGTCTGATTCATGGAGCCGGCTAGAATCTCATCCCCAGCTTGCACGGTTTGCGGAATTGATTCACCAGTGAGGGCGGAGGTATCCAGTTGGGAGTTCCCTTCCATAATTTCCCCATCTAACGGGACTTTTTCCCCAGGGCGTACTAAAATTAATGCTCCCACCTGAACACTGTCTGGAGCAACAGTTGTCACCCCTTCCTCCGTTTTGAGATTCGCGCGATCGGGGCGCACTTCCAATACCGATTGAATCGAGCGACGGGATTTGCCGACAGCATATCCTTGAAATAATTCTCCCACTTGAAAAAACAACATCACCGCCACCGCTTCCGGTATTTTGTGAATTGCGATCGCGCTGAGGGTAGCGAGGGTCATTAAAAAGTTTTCATCAAAGATCTGTCCTTTCCGGATATTACGCCCAGCATGACTCAGCACGGTCCAACCACTAATCAGATAAGCAGGGAGTAAGATCGCATACTCAGCAATATAGTAAGGGCTATTATGAAGGGTTTCGTAAAAGGTTAAACCGATTAAAAATAAGATTCCAGAAAGCGCGATCGGGGTGAGTTCCTTTCTCCAATTAAATTCTATTTGAGTATGACTTTGGTTAGAGTCATGCTCATGAGCGCAAGCACAACAATTGTCTCCCATCTCAAAATACCTGAATACCTGAATGATATTTCAGATATTAGAAAATTAAAGCTATCTTGTCAATTAAAAGCAAGAATTACCCATTATGCAGTTGGAAACAGCCCCCATTGCACTCAATCTGATAATGAGCAACAGGAGGCTGGAAGGGCTAATTAGTTTAAGTTCTGGTGCGATCACCTTTAGCAGCGAGTTTCGCTTGATTGCGCAACTGTATTGATCATCGCGCCTTATTTCATATCTGCAATGGCTTGTTTTGCCATACCCGCGATCGCGCTGTCGGTTGCTTTCGGAAGATGATAATAGTTCCCGCCGGCTGCTTTGGCGAGTTCTTTCGCAAAACCGGTGGAAACAAATTTGTTTTCGGTGTCAATCACCAGTAACTTCACACCGATCGCGCGGATTTTACCGGCAATATCCAGCAATTCTTCTTTAATATTGGGTTTTTCGTCTTCAGATAACGGTTCACCCAGCGATCGCGCTAAGGGAATATTGCCCCGTCCATCGGTAATGGCAACCAAGATCACTTGTCCCACATCGCCTGACATTTGAGCATTCATTCCCACATGAACCGCTTGGGTTAAACCATGCGCCAAGGGAGAACCACCCCCACAAGGGAGTTTTTCTAAGCGATTCCGCGCCATGGAAATCGATCGCGTTGGCGGTAATAAAACTTCTGCTTGTTCCCCACGAAACGGAATCAACGCCACCTGATCGCGATTTTCGTATGCTTCCGTCAACAGTTGTAAAACTG
>JAVLCL010000189.1:0-6482 GCA_031580825.1 Halothece sp. Uz-M2-17 | reverse complement strand
ACTTGAAATTTATAATTGCTTTCTGTGCTACGTGACTCTAACTCATTTAAAATCAAAAAAGAGGGCATACACCCTCCTTTTTCAATCCTTTCATGCGCTGACCTTATTCGTTTGCAGCAGATACAATCTCTTCATCTTCTGTTTCAGAAGAAGATTCAACATTATCTTCGCTTGTCTCTTCTGTGGTATCTTCAACCGGTTCCTCAGCAGATGCTGTCTCTTCCGCAACACTTACGTCTTCTGTTGCAACTGCTTCTGTTTCTGCTGTGTTAACATCTGTTGCTTCTGCTTCCGTTGTTTCTGCTTCCGCTTCAGTTGTCTCACCTGGACGTTTACCAATCGGACCAAACTCTTCATTTAATTTGGCTTCGATTTCCTCACTAGCCAATCCTTGAGTTTGATATTGCAGTTTCCGACGGAAGCGTTGCGCCATTTTATCTGCTTGTTCAAAGACTAACTCACGGTTATTCAGCATTGCACCCGCAATGGGTTCTAACTGTTTTGTCGAGAGAGAAATCCGTCCCCGTTCTGCATCTAAATCAATGATCATCACTTTCAATTCATCATTGATATCAAAGACGCTGCTTGGAGTATCAATATGATCATGGGAGATTTCCGAAATGTGGAGTAAACCACTCACTCCACCAATATCAATAAACGCACCGTAAGGTTTGATACCGCGAACAGAACCAATAACCACTTCTCCCACTTTTAAGCCACTCATCTTCCGTTCCACTAAAGCACGGCGGTGGCTAAGCACAAGACGATTCCGCTCTTCATCTACTTCCAAGAATTTCAGTGGTAAATCTTGGGCAACTAAATCTTCTTTTGGCTGACGAGTGCTAATGTGAGAGCCAGGAATAAATCCTCTCAGTCCTTCAATGCGAACTAATGCCCCACCACGGTTCGTGGCAAATACCCCTGAGCGCACGGTTGCATCTTCTGCTTGCAGTTGACGAACCCGCTCCCAAGCCCGCATATATTCGATACGGCGGATAGAAAGCGTTAATTGACCGTCTTCATTCTCGTCAGTCAGAATGAAAAATTCTCTTGTTTCCTCTGGTTGGAGAACTTCGCTAGGCTCCTCAACCCGATTAATTGACATTTCCTGAATCGGAATATAAGCAGCAGTTTTCGCGCCAATGTCAATCAATGCTCCTCGCGGTTCGACGCTAAACACAACGCCGGGAACAATATCACCGGGGTTAAAGTGATAATCGTATTCGTCGAGGAGAGCAGCAAAATCCTCGTGAGTAAAACCAATGTCTCGATTCGATGTTGTGTTCTGACTGACCATGTGTGTTTCGATTCCTATGTTTTGATCTCCGTTATGTTGATAGTTATTCCTCAAATCAGATGTACACTTAAGTTTACTAAGTAAAAATATGGTACAGACATTTTATTATAACTGATTTTTAGTTACTTTTTAATGATTCCATCCTAATGATCGGAACAAAACTGAACCTCCCTGCTATGCCTTACGGAGAAGGAATAGCAGGACGATGATTCAGTCTTATATCTTGAGTTAAAAAGCCTCAATTATTTATTAATGCGGGGAGGCTCACGAAACGCGATCGCGAAGAATAAAACGCCGATCGCGCAAGCCAATATAAGGATATATGCAACAGCTTCCATAATCTTAAATTTTCCTGATCCCTTCACCTAACAGTCTAACAGCAAATGCAAAAAATGCGAGAGAGAAGAAACACTCCCCTCTCGCTGAAGCAGACAAAATTGTCCCTAACTGAACTTAAGCAAGGTTAAACATTCCGAGTGGATTTGTCGCCCACTTTCTGGAATGCACCCCATTCCACTTGTTCTTCCATATCCGCTTCCACACCTGCGAAAACATCGCGATAGAGCGTCCGCGAACCGTGCCAAATATGACCAAAGAAGAACAGCAGTGCAAATACCGCATGACCAAAGGTAAACCAACCGCGAGGACTGGTTCGGAATACCCCATCAGAGCCAAGGGTTTCACGGTCAAAGTCAAAGACTTCACCCAGTTGTGCTTTCCGAGCGTATTTCTTCACTTGAGCCGGATTTTCAAAGGTTTCGCCATCCAGCGCACCACCAAAGAAACTTACGGTTACACCCATTTGTTCAATACTGTATTTTGATTCGGCACGACGGAAGGGAATATCCGCACGAACCACGCCGTTTTCATCTTCTAAAACAACGGGGAACGTTTCAAAGAAGTTGGGAAGACGACGCACTGTCAGTTCGCGACCTTCTGCATCTTTAAATACCGGGTGTCCTAACCAGGCTTGCGCTAAACCATCCCCTTGGTTCATGGGACCAACACGGAATAAACCGCCTTTAGAGGGGTTATTACCGATGTAGTCGTAGAAGGCAAGTTTTTCTGGAATTTGTGACCAAGCCTCAGACCGACTGTAACCTTCTGCCATGTAGCTATTGACCCGACGATCAATTTCTTCTTGGAAGTAGCCTTGGTCCCACTGATAACGGGTTGGACCGAATAATTCAATGGGAGTTGTCGCGCTACCGTACCACATGGTTCCTGCAACCACGAAGGCAGCAAAGAAGACAGCAGCAATACTACTAGAAAGAACGGTTTCAATGTTCCCCATCCGCAGTGCACGGTAGAGTCGCTGGGGCGGACGTACTGCGAGGTGGAAAATACCAGCGATAATTCCGACAATTCCCGCAGCAATATGGTGAGCGACCACGCCACCTGCATTAAATGGATTAAAGCCGGCTGGTCCCCATTCTGGTGCTACGGGTTGCACGTGACCTGTTATCCCGTAGGGGTCAGACACCCACATTCCCGGACCGAATAAACCGGTGAGGTGAAATGCACCAAAGCCAAAGCAAAGGAGTCCGGATAAGAATAAGTGAATCCCAAACATTTTCGGGAGGTCAAGAGCAGGTTCGCCAGTACGAGGATCATAGAACAGGTCTAAGTCCCAATAAACCCAGTGCCAGCACGCTGCTAAGAAGAGTAATCCAGAGAGGACAATGTGCGCGATCGCGACCCCTTCAAAAGACCAAATACCAGGGTCAATTGCAGTCTCGCCCGTGACACTCCAACCGCCCCAAGATTCAGTAACCCCCAAACGGGTCATAAAGGGCAGAACAAACATCCCTTGTCGCCACATGGGGTTTAATACAGGATCACTGGGATCAAAGGTTGCTAATTCAAACAACGCCATCGATCCCGCCCAACCTGCAACTAAGGCGGTGTGCATTAAATGGACGGAAATCAGCCGTCCTGGATCATTTAAAACAACCGTATGAACTCGATACCAAGGTAGTCCCATCGACTACGCTCCTCCTTAATAAATGAGAGCCAACATTTACAAAAATTTTACATCATTCTTTTTTTATACCGAACTTATCCCCAACAGGGAGAGCAATTCGGAGTTGCTTTCCTTCGCTGTTAAGCAAGTTCTGAAAAAAACTGAAGATTATTTAACAAAGTGTAACTTTTGTTAGAGGAGATGGCAAGAAACGGTGAACAGTTATCGGTTACCACTAACTCATTATTCCTAGACAATTAACTGCCACAACAAGACACTAAAGGTCAATATAGCTAAATGTTGCGGGAAAAGTGACCATACGGAACTACGCTGGATTTTTTGCGTCAAAATGATGGCTAAGCCACTCCCAACAAATAAAGCGACCCCTTGTAAGAAATTAATCACCGCGGGATGAGCAATAGCAATGGGAAATCCTTCACCACTCAAGCCAAAAGTTGCTAACGCCACTGGGATCAATCGTCCTCCTTCCCCTAATCCTAAATCGAGATAGTGAGCAAGATTTGCCCCTAACACTAACGGTAAATAGCCGTAAGCACTTTCCACAAACGGTAATGGTTTAAGTTGTATTTTTTTGGGGTTAAGAAAGGTTTTGAGTTGATAGAACCCTCCCATTGTGACTTGGGCAAGGAGGGGAATGAGAGCCGGTAAACTTAGAAAGGCAGCGGAAACGGCAAAATGGACCCCAAAATTGTCTAAGTTCCAGTTGAAACCTAGATGAGCTTGAATCTCTGGGAGACGATGGAGAAAGACCACATCTAAAAGCAGGAATAGTAAAGCGACCTCATAAGAACGCGGTTGATGAGTGGTCCATAACTCAATTCCCGGTGGACGTAGGTTAACTTCAACTGAACGATGGGGACAGGCTTTAAGGCAAGTCATACACAACACGCAATCGCGGTTATCTTCCAGTTGCGCTGGATGAGAATATAAAGGACAACCAGTGGTTTCTTGTCCTTCTCCTTTTTCGGGTCCCCCTTTATAACATTGATAAGTGGTACATTCGGCAGAACAAGTCCCCTGTTGCGCTCGCAGTTCGGTCATGGCGAGTTTGGCAAACATTCCATTCATCCCCCCAATCGGACATAAATAGCGACACCAAAACCGGCGTTCAAAGAGAAGCGAAAAGATAATTGCGCCGGCGGTAATCAACAGCAGTAAGCAAGCGGATAAATAGGCAGTGTTTTCTAGGTTCCACAGTTCTTCCCAAAGGAGAATTAAAGCAAATAAGCCAAATAAAAACCAACCGCCCCAACGTTCGGCAGACTGACGGGGCCATCGTTTCAATTCTCTTGGGAACAGCCAGAGAGAAATTTTTTGCGTCAGTTCTCCATAAATCATAAATGGGCAAACCGCACACCAGAGTCTGCCGACAAAGGGAAAGGCAATGAGAATACCGGGCCACCACCATGCCCAGAATAAGTTAAGGGCAAAGTTTTCAGAACGAGTTTGGGGACCGAGAAATAAAATAGCAACAACCAGGGTAAACGCCGGGAGAACAAACCAATAATTCAATCGATCGGGCCACCACATACTTCTCAGGAAACGACGGAAACGGGGAAAGGTATTGAGGAGATTGAGGCGCAGTTGTTTTTTCTTGCTTTGGGAGGGCCAGACAATTTCTTCTGTTAAGGCTTGTCCGGCGGGGAGTTGCACGATCGCGCGTCGAATTAAATTTTCTAACTCAGTCAGATTATTCGGGAAGTCATAGGCTTGTAAGCGGCGAATGGCTTCTGGTGTCACAGGGGGTTTCGTTAATCCTTTTCCCCGACAAATTAAACTGATGTAGTAGTTCACTTGGTCGCCCAGATCGCTTTTTCGCACCCGGAGTGGCGGAACTTTGATCCGTCGTTGCACTAGAGAATCCAGTTCTGGAATCGTTTTCTCCGAAATCAGAATTAATCTTGCTTGGGAGGTTTTGGGAGGGGGAGGGGGTTCGTTGCTACGAGGAACGGGGGTGTAAGTGTTATCTTTGAGCAGTTGCGCGATCGCGGGAAGGAGTTCTGCGTCCAGTTCTTGAACATTATTCAGCACTAACGTTCCTTGACCTAAGGCTTCCAATAACCCAAATTTGCCATTAGCCCTTCCCAATAACTCCGCACCACTGGCTTGCAATGTACTACAATCCACTTTAATAATTGGTTCTCGGCGGTCAGACGAGCCAAAATGAATCAAGGCAGCAGCGTTATCTTTTCCTAAGCCCGGTTCGCCAAAAATAACCACCGATTCTCGATTTTCTGAGGCTTGCTTAATTTGTTGACGTAAGCGCACCGCATAACGACTTCTTCCCACAATTCCCCGTCGGGCTTTTGTCACCAGGTAGGGACGTAAAATATAAGCCCGTTCTTGTTCAAAACTCAGTTGTGAAGAAACAGAAGCGAGTTCTTCGGCGAGTTGTTGGGAAAAGACCTGTGTAATTTCGGGATATTGACCAATTAACTCCCGCATTTTCTCGCTTTTAATAAACCAAAACCGACATTCACTTTGCGTAATTACAGTTTCGCGGGTCGGCTGATCCAAAATTAAAGATTGTAAATTAATAATGCTACCAGGGAGTAAACTGACCTCCGAGGAAAGGTTTGAAGCGTCTTTACTTTCCGCTTGTCCAGATTGCAGAATGTAGAGTCCGAGAGGTTGGGTTTGGGCTTTGACTAGGGTTTGGTTTGCACCAGTAGTTCGTTCTTCTAAAAAAGGCGCGATCGCGCTGAGTACCTTTTCCGGTAATACGGTCAACGCGGTTCGTTCTTGTAACCAAGTTACTAATTTGGGAACGCTCATTTGATTCCCTCCATTTTTTTGTTTAACTTAACATCTTAAGATGGAAAGGTGAATGCGCGAGGCTTCCCGAGCAACTTAGAATAAGGCAAACCCTCCTCTTCCCAATCTAGACTTCATGGATGACAGTGCTTTGAGTTCTGTATTATTGGCAGTAATAGCAACAGAGACTAATTTGACCGTGCAAGATTTTCTCTTGCGACTCTTATCCGTTTTTTTATTAATTGCGATTAATGCATTTTTTGTTGCAGCAGAATTTTCGATGGTGTCGGTGCGCCGATCGCGCATTAGTCAATTAGTTGAAACCGGAGATCATGCTGCCCAAGCAGTACAAACCTTACAACGGCGTTTAGATCGATTGTTATCAACCACACAACTCGGAATTACCCTTTCCAGTTTAGCGCTAGGCTGGATTGGAGAAAGTACCAT
>JAVLCL010000188.1:4297-6495 GCA_031580825.1 Halothece sp. Uz-M2-17 | reverse complement strand
CAGTGGCACACCGCCTCCGGGGTTCAAATCCCCGCCGCAACGTCGACAACCAACCACTATAATGACCCTAAAATATCCTTAAGCGATTTATGAGTTCTTCATCTTTTAAAGATAATTTTTTTTCACAATTAACTCGCATCCAACAAATTTGGAAAAATGATTCGAGCGTCTTAACTAATCAAACAGAAAATAAACCATTACTTTTTCTTCAAAAATATCAGTGTTCTCTATTTCCAGAGCAAAGTTTGAGTCAACAATCTGTGGAAAATCTCATAGCTCCTTTAAAGCTAAGAACCACTGAATTAATCCTCAAACAAATTAATATTTATTATCTTCCTCATCGTTTAGAAAGTTTGCTTACCTATTGTGATCCCTTTACCGCAGTGGGAACTTTTTTAAATGCACTCAATCTTTCTTACACAACCTTACTTCAACAGCAAGATAAACTAAAACTGAGTCAAACAATGATTAATGAATTGATCAAAATTGAAGAAGACTATGACTTAAAAGGAAATCCAATTAATGACTTTCCTCTCTATGAAGCAGCAGCAACTCATAATTTATCTCATTTCCAAGATACCACGTTTGCTTTGAGAAGAGCTTTAGATATCATTGATATTTTAGAGCAAGTGCAACCGAAAAATTATACAAAGCAGAAACATAACTTACTCCAGAACTGGCATCAATATAAAATGGAAAAATTAGAAAAAATTATTGCACAACTCACTGAATAAAATAATGAAGTATCCTCAATCGAGTCTAGCCGGTTTTACCTTTATCTATGTTGTCGGAATTATCCTCGGCATGGTGATTGCCATTAGTCAAGTTTTTCCCACTGAAATTTTACTCATCGAAGGCTTATCCCATTTACTCATTCTTGTTATTTGGGGCTTCTTTTTTCTACCTCAATCCATGAAAGAAGAAGCAGGAAACCGTATCCAAACCGCAGGTTATCTTCATACCCTAATTGGATTTGCATCCGCTTTAATTTTACTTGGAAGTAGTACTTTTAACGAAGGAGAATTGAATGCGATTCTCTATCCTTTAGGAAGTGCCTTATCCACCAGTATTGTCGGTTGGTTATTAGGAGGAGAAATTTCAAGTTTAGGAGAAAATTATGAGAAAAAACGAGTTAAATCAGAATTTCAACAGCTAATTGATGAAATTAAAGAATTTACAGGAGCAATTCAAGAAGTCCATAGCAGTTATTTAAGCACAATAACTCAAGTGTATCGGAGTTATCGCCAATTACAAGAAGAACAAGAAAATTTACTCCGAAAGCATCAAGAATTGCAATATAAAATTATGGAAGAAACGCAAACTTTTCATGACTCGCTATTAACGACAAATACACAAGCCAACCAAGACCTAAATCAACTCTTTACTAATACCACCGAACGATTACAGGAACTGGAACAATTAGTTACTCGCACCACAGAAGAAATGAAACACCTTGATCCCCTTTTAGATAGTTTCTCGCAGTTAAAAAGTAATAGTGATTTAGCCACGAATAATCTGTCTGAAATAGCTCAAGCCTCCAGACGTACCGCCCAATATTTAAATGAATCTCAAACGCTCATGCAAGAATTAGAAAAATTATTAGACTACATCACCACTATCAAAAAATCTTAAATTGAGCTTTTATTGATTAATCCTCTGTGTTTCTCTGTGTCTCTGTGGTTAATAAGAAACAAATAATCAACTCAAGAAATTTTGAAAATTTCGGTAAATTCGGTAGTAATTAATAATGCCTCCAATCAAAAATAGAAAACTACCGACAATATATTCCCAAGCGACATAAGTAAACAGTAACCACTCTTCTTGCATATCTATAGGCTGCCATAAATAAGGAATAGAGGCAACCAGGAACAGAGTTGACCCCAAAGCGAACATGATTGCTGTAATATTTAAGAGTTGTAGTTTAATCAGAGAAGTTGCCTGTAAAATTTCAATAATATTAATACAAGCTCCTACTAAAAATAGTAAACTGCCAATAATAAAACACCAGCTTCCGGCAACAATCATACCAATTTCCGATAAGAAAAAAAGACTGCCAATAATAAAAAGAACTGTCCCAATAATGTAAACATTTGCTGCTACAAATTCTAGCCAATCCCAAATACTTAAAAGAGCTTTAGACCTCAGATAATTAGCTGATTCCCATAAATCTTGACCCGTCACCAATAAATAAACAATTG
>JAVLCL010000188.1:0-4287 GCA_031580825.1 Halothece sp. Uz-M2-17 | reverse complement strand
CCAATATCTAAAAATTCTTCATACTGAGGAAGAAAAAATACACTCCCGACAACAAAAGTAATCCCCCCAATAATATATAATGCCCCATTAGCCAACTCCCAGTTCATGTAACTGACTCCGAGGGCTTTCGGGGTAAAGAGGGTATATTGGCGCGGACGGTTTGTAAATAGATGTGGCATTTTACTCTTGATCTAATCGAAGAGAAAATGAGCATGATGCTCTAGATGCTCTCTTATAAAACTCATTATAAAAAAGTAGCTATGGTCATAGCCTTCTCGATAGTGTAAGTTTAAAGGCTGTCCTACCCTTTTACAGGCTTGAGCAAACTTTTCCGGTAACAGTTGCTGCTGTGCTAAGAAATTATCTTCAGTTCCTTGGTCAATTAAAATCGGCTTATTGAGCCAAGTTTTTTGTTGCACTAACTCTGTCGCATCATAATCATTCCAAAGCCTTTCTTCTTCTCCTAAATAATGAGAAAATGCCTTTTGCCCCCAAGGACATTGTTTAGGTGCAGCAATAGGGGCAAATGCCGATACAGAGAGATATTGTTTGGGGTTTCGTAACGCACAAACTAATGCACCATGTCCTCCCATAGAATGCCCAAAAATCCCCCGCTTTTCAGAAAGAATCGGAAATTCACTTTCCACTAAACGCGGTAATTCTTCCACAACATAGCTATACATTTGATAATGAGCTTGCCAAGGAGATTGGGTGGCATCCACATAAAACCCTGCTCCTGTTCCTAAATCATAGTCCGTTTCCTCTCCGGAGATACCTGTATCACGAGGACTGGTATCAGGAGCAATAATCGCAATTCCCAATTCCGCTGCATCGCGTTGTACCCCAGACTTAACCATAAAATTTTCCTCAGTACAAGTTAAGCCCGAGAGAAAATATAAAACAGGAACAGAAGAAGTTTGCGCTTGCGGAGGGAGAAAAATAGAAAAGCGCATTGGTGCATGACAAACTTGAGAATAATGCTGGTAATAACGAACACTTCCCCCAAAACAGTGATGTTGGGCATTTAATTTTAAGTCAGACATAGTAATTAGTTAGAAGAATGCTCAACTTTTGTTCCGAGAACTTCTAAAAAGGCTTTCAACCCTTCAAGTCACCGACAATCATCAAGATTTTTTGAACTGCTTTGTTGGTAATCATGCCATGTTCTTGAATGGGAGTCTAATAGGTGAGAACAGTACGAATGGAGCTTCCTTCGTGCATTAAATGAAAAGCATCATTAATTTGTTCGATGGGCAGGGTATGGGTGATCAGATCATCAATATTGATCTTGCCATCCATATACCAATCAACAATTTTCGGCACATCGGTGCGTCCTCTTGCACCACCAAAGGCACTTCCTTTCCAAACCCGACCCGTTACCAATTGCACCGGACGAGTGGAAATTTCTTCCCCTGCCCCTGCAACACCAATAATCGTACAAACGCCCCAACCTTTATGACAACATTCCAAAGCCTCCCGCATGACATTAATGTTACCAATACATTCAAAGCTGAAATCAGCCCCGCCGTCAGTAAGTTCAATAATATGACTGACCACATCCCCTTCAATCTCATGAGGGTTCACAAAATCAGTCATCCCAAATTGTTCCGCTAGAGGACGTTTTTTGGGGTTAATATCTACGCCAATAATTTTGTCAGCACCGACCATTTTTGCCCCTTGGATGACATTTAAGCCGATACCCCCTAAGCCAAACACAACGACATTTGCCCCAGCTTCTACTTTGGCAGTAAATAAAACCGCACCAATCCCTGTTGTTACACCGCAGCCGATATAACACACTTTATCGAAGGGAGCATCTTCTCTGATTTTTGCCAGAGCAATTTCAGGTAAGACGGTATAGTTGGCAAAGGTGGAAGTTCCCATAAAGTGATGGAGTTTTTCTCCATTTAAAGAAAAGCGACTCGTCCCATCAGGCATCAGACCCTGTCCTTGAGTGGAACGAATTGCTTGACAGAGATTAGTTTTTTGAGACAGACAGAATTTACATTCCCGACATTCTGGAGTGTAAAGGGGGATAACATGATCACCGGGTTTGAGGCTTTTTACATCTTCTCCTACTTCCACAACAACACCAGCCCCTTCATGCCCTAAAATACTGGGAAACAGTCCTTCTGGGTCTTTTCCAGAAAGGGTATAAGCATCAGTATGACAAACCCCTGTTGCTTTAATTTCGACCAAGACTTCCCCAGCTTTTGGGGGGTCGAGTTGTACCGTTTCCAGTTTGAGGGGTTGGTTCGCTGCAAAGGCAACCGCTGCTTTTACATCCATTATTTTTTTTATGCTCTCTTGACTGTGTTTATTGTATTAATAATAAGGGCTATGGAATTAACCACCAAGACACAAATGCAACAAGATTCTATCTCAATTAATTCAGACAGATCGGGTTCACTAATTTTTCTCTATTTCAGGGCATAATAAACCTGAAACTGAACACAAATCTAGAGCAAGACTTATGGCAGAACCAACGGCACAAGACCAATATATGTTAGAGCTAATTAATCGCGCTCGTTTAGATCCAGATGCAGAAGCAGTGCGTTATGGCATTGATTTGAATGAAGGGCTCTCTGCTGGAACGATTACTAGCGATCCTAAACAGCCTCTAGCATTTAATCTCGACTTATTTGAAGCTGCTCAAGAACACAGCCAATGGATGTTAGATACTGATACTTTTTCCCACACCGGAGAAGGGGGAACCTCTTCTAGTCAGCGCATGGCAGCAGCAGGGTACACCAATGCGATAGCAACTGCTGAAAATATTGCTTGGGTTGGTACAACAGGAACTCCAAATTTAACGACGTTTGTTCGTCAGAATCACGAAAATTTATTTGTTGACGAAGATTATCCAGGACGGGGACATCGCGTCACCTTAATGAACAATACCTATCGAGAAATTGGTGTTTCGTCTCTTGAAGGCATATTTACATCCGATGGTACAGATTACAATGCAGTCATGACCACTCAGGACTTTGCTGCGTCCAATAGCAATCCATTTTTAACGGGTGTTGTCTATGACGATAATTTAGTAACCGATGATGATTTTTATACGGTTGGGGAAGGTATCGGTGGGGTTACTGTTACTGCAGTCGATACAACCAATGCCAGTAATACTTTCACCACTTCTACTTTAACAGCAGGGGGATATCACATTGAGTTACCCAGTGGGACTTATAACATTACTTTTAGCGGTGATTTAGATAATGATGGACAAAGCGATGATAGTGTTAGCGACACAGTAACAATCACCGATCAGAACATCAAGTACGATATAGAATGCTTCCTTACGGGGACACTGATCGCCACTGAACATGGAGAAAAAGCGGTAGAAACTCTTCAAATTGGGGATTATGTGAAAACCGCCGATGGCAGCTTAGAGCGTGTGAAATGGATTGGAATTCAAACTTATTATCGTGCTTTTGCCACTCCTTTCCGTTCTCATCCGATTTTAATTAAAGCTGGGGCGTTAGGGAAAGGAATACCCAAGCGCGATCTTTACACTTCTCCTGATCATGCGCTTTATTTAGAAGAAGGCATTTTAGCCAATGCAGGGGCGTTGATGAATGGTGTTTCGATTATTCAAATTGAACCTCCGGCAGAAAAATTCTATTACTATCATGTTGAATTAGATCGTCATGCCTTACTCCTAGCAGAAGGTGCGCCCGCAGAAAGTTATCTCGCCCAAGGTGACCGTCTGGTGTATGACAATGGCGAAGAGTATGCAGAGCTTTATCCTTATGAAACGGCGCGTTTACCCATGTCTTATCCTCGGGCGAGTAGTAAACGCCAAGTTCCCCGTTATGTCAAACAGCGTTTAGCAAATCGTGCTGAGATGTTGTCTAAGCAAACGCCGGTTCAAGTTTAAAGCACAGAATGTGGGGGTGAACAGTGCTTCGCCTAAGTGCAGTTTTTGAGCGTCTTAAATAACTCCGCGACTAAATCTAGGTTTTTATTGCCGGGTGAGTCTTCAACCCCACTCGAAAGATCAATTCCGTCGGGTTGTGACATCTTAAGGGCTTGTTCAATATTGTTGGGGGTGAGTCCGCCAGCAAGAAGCCAAGGGCGTTGAGGATGAAAGTCTTGGAGATAGTCCCAATTGAAGGATTTACCTGTTCCGCCTAATTGCTGAGGGGCATAGGCATCTAGGAGAAAGGTATCAACAGAGTCAGAATAATATTCGGTTTCTGCTAAGGATTCTGTAGTTTTAACCGCGATGGCTTTGATCAGTTCAATATTGGGAAGTTGTGAACGCAGTTGTTGACAAAAAGCGGG
>JAVLCL010000187.1:0-6534 GCA_031580825.1 Halothece sp. Uz-M2-17 | reverse complement strand
TTCACCCGAATGCAGGTGGGAAGGGGTTGCGCGATCGCGCTGGCAAAGGCTTCTTGATCATCAATTAAGGACTCGTAGCGTTTGAGGAAAGGTTCGATCATTACGATTTCAACTCACTTCTGTTTGATCCGCGACCCGCACTCCTCATCAGTTAATCTGTGAAGTTAAGATTAATCTTACCAAGGTCGGCTCACACGCTCTAATTCCTGAGCATCTTCTAAATCAAGTTGCCAACCCAAAGCCCCTGCATTTTGTCGCGCCTGATCTGCATTTTTTGCCCCTGGGATGGGAATGGTTCCTTGGGTAATGAGCCAGTTTAAGGCAATTTGAGCCGGAGTTTTTTGATATGTTTCTGCTAATTTTCGCAGAGTATTAATAACTGGGGAGACTTCATTAATCCCAGAGGACTTAAACTTGGGATCTAAGCGACGTGCACCACTCGGTTGTTCTTGACCTGTATATTTTCCGGTCAGCAATCCTTGAGCCAAGGGGCTATAAGCAATAATCGTCACTTCTAATTCTTGAGCCGTTTGCCAAACCCCATTCCTTTCAATTTTACGATTAAGCAGAGAATAGGGAACTTGATTACTAGCAAGAGTAACTCCCCGTTTAGCGAGTTGTTCCTGTGCTTCCCGCATTTGGCTTGCAGAATAGTTACTCACCCCAACAGCTTCGATTCGTCCTCGTTTCACTTCTTTAGCGAGAGTGTCCATCAGAGTTTCTTGATTCATGAAGAAACTAAAAGGCATATGCACTTGATAGAGAGGAATACTCTCCACTTGCAGACGTTCGAGACTATCACTGAGAGCATCTTCTATTGCTTGCGGAAAAATACGCCACGGTAAAGGAAAATATTTGGTCGCGATCGCGCAAGGTGTAGTCTTCTCTTGGACAAAGGTTCCTAATAAACGTTCCGATTCTCCTAAACCATAGACTTCTGCCGTATCAAACAGCGTCACCCCAGCTTCAACTGAGGCTGCAAAGGCATCTCGCACTTCAGTTTGGTCATATTCTTTCCCGTAATCCCAAAACAAGCGATCTCCCCAAGACCAAGTTCCCACTCCCAGAGCAGTAACTTGCGGACCATTTTTTCCTAAAGATACAGTAGAAGTCTGATTCATTGACTTAGCGGTAGTTTCTGAAGCGAGTATGGCATAAAATGCTCTGTAAGCCCGTGACGAGACTTGAACTCGTGACCTCACCCTTACCAAGGGTGTGCTCTACCGCTGAGCTACACGGGCGTGGGGAGTGGGCCGGGTTGGATTTGAACCAACGTAGGCTTAGCCAGCGAATTTACAGTCCGCCCCCATTAACCACTCGGGCACCGACCCGTTTTTCCACGCAATTATTAATAGTAGCACAGGGTTTTTGAAATGGGAAGGGGTGAGGGAATTTTTTTTTCTTATCCCTCCTGAGACCGCCGACGACGGGGCTGTGAGGAATTTGATTTGTTATTATTCCGTTGACGATAGCGGGGAAAGTCACTTTCATCATAAATTTCTCCCACCAACTCTTCGAGAATATCTTCTAAGGTCACTAAACCCACGGTTCCCCCATATTCATCAACAACAATAGCAATATGCAGCCGTTGCTGTAACATTTCCTTGAGGATACTCGCGACTTGCTTGGTTTCAGGAATATAAACAGGCGGTGACATGATTTCCGTAACGAGGGCTTGGTGACGGGTATCTTCGGGCAGATTATGGAGTAAACGCAACGCTTCCTTTAAATGGACAATTCCTACAATTTCATCTTTTGATTCTCCTTGGACTGGAATTCGAGAATACCCCGTATCTAAACAAAGATTCACTAATTCTTCTAATGTTCCCTGATGAGAAATCGTTCGCATAGCGATACGCGGTTTCACAACATCTTTCGCCCGTAGTTGATCTAACATCAGGGCTTTATTCAGTAACTGATGTTTATAAATATCAAGTTTTCCTTTCCCGCCTAATAACTCAATCATTAGCTGTAAATCGGTGAGGGATTCTCCTTGTTGGTCATTTTGTCCAAGGAGTTTTTGAAAGAACTGGACTGTATATTGAGCAATGGTTTCAAATAGGTAAATAATGCCTAAAAAAGACAGCAGTCTTGATAATAGATAAATCGGACGGACTACTAACTTAAAGATAGAAAGGACATTATTAATTGCGAGAGATTTCGGGGTAATTTCTGCAAAAATTAAAACTAAAATTGTAACGACTGCTGTTGCAATTCCCAATCCCGCATTCCCGAGCCAAATCGCAAATAAATTACTGGTTAAAACCGCAGCAAAGTTATTGACAAGATTATTCCCCAAGAGAAGTGTAATAATAAAGCGGGTGCGATTTTCTAAAACTAGCCGAAAAATTCCTTTCGGGTCACCTTGTTCTCGAATTAAACCTCGTAACTTTAAATTATCAAATGCAGTAATTGCTGTTTCTGACCCTGAAAATGCTCCTGATAAAACAAACATCAAAGCAATAACTATTAAATCAAGCCAGGCTTGACCTAGTAGGGGTTGGGGTTCGGATACAGCTATAAAATAAGTTGAAGGAGGAAGAATAATAAACACAGTTATCGAGTTTGGATTAAGTTCGCTAGGGTTGAATTAGTCTGACTAAAATAACAAAAGAAAAATACAGGTTAATCTAATGTTCTTTGCTTTCTTGAAATATAAGATAAATGGGTAGAATTTTATTGATTATTAAGTTACACTCTCGTCCCCAGCCCCCTTTCCCTGATCAATTTCTAGCCAACATTTAGACATTTTTTTAGCCCAGTAGCATTTATTTTTGTAACGGTGTAGTAGCTTGAACTAAAGATAATAATATCCCATTTTGTTCTGTGCCATTGACATCTAAGTCACTTTGACATAAATAAATTTTTTCTTGCGCTCGATTTAATAAATCTTTTAAGAGGCGTTGCAGATGTTCTTCTGATTCCATTTCTGAAGTTGTATTGCAATGGGTATTTCGCAGAAAGACCGATGATGCAAATAAATTAGCTGCTCCTTGTTTGAGCCATAATGGTGAGCCAATATCAAGCCAAAATTGCCAACGATGAGTTGTGCGGTAAGAGCGGTATTGAAAGATATTAGAGAGTGTAATTCCTGTTGGAGAGGCGTTTTCAAATATAGGCAAAGGATAAGGATTCGCCGTAATTGTTCCTTGTTTAATCAGTTGAATAAAACTTGGAATTAGTTCATGATTTGAAGGAGATCTGGGACTTTGAATCCGTTTTTGTACTTCCATATAGTGTTGAGCGGTTTCAGTTAATTCTCTTAAGCTCGTTAAATCAGCAACAGCAAGATTATTTCCTTTCCAAAGAAACTGTTGAATGGCTTGATTCAAAAAGCTCACTAGATGAGTTTTTTTCTGAGCAATTTGTTGATCTTTATAATTTTGAATCCACTCTCGAATTTGATTATAGGCGGTGTGGGCTTGATAGCCAATGCGATCCCAACGCGGAAAGGTTTTAATATCGAGTAAACGGGGAAAATTCGGATCCGCTTGGTAACAATAATCTGTAATCAATCCTGCTCGAATCGGGTCTATACTGTGGGAAGAATGTTCGGTTAAAACCACTAACATTTCCGCGATCGCGCTGTTATCAAGCCAACGTCCCAATTCAGGATAAACTAAACAAGTCAGGGTGAGCAGAGAACGAACTACAGCAGAACTCATCAGCGGACGTTGTTCATTGAGGGGAGAAACAGTAATTCCCGCTTGGGTCAAAAGTTTGATTAAAGTATAACGGGCGATTTCATCTAAACCAGGGGCGATGATCGCAATTTCTTCTGCGGTCATTTCTCCGCTATTAATCGCTGCAATAATGGTTTCGGCGGTTGTCCGCAACATTTGAGAACGTGCGATAATTGGAGGCGGGAGATGTTGAATACAATTCGGAAGTGGCGTAAACACAGACGGATCAACCACTTTTTCTAAAACCAGAGGAATCGCATCGGGCGGACGTTCTAAGCTGGAATCAGAAGCAGATGCAGATAGAGAAACCACTTCACAGCGACTCGCAAGACTTTCCCAAACATCAGGATCGGCGCCGAGTCCAAACCGCACTTTCCCGCTAGGATTAAAGGTAAAGACAGCAGTTGTATCATCCTGTAAAAATAATTGTGCTATATCGTGCGCGATCGCGGGATAATCATCCACATCATCGGCAAAAATCGCCTCATACCGTCGTTTCAAATGGTTTTGATAAGTGGGATTGGGAAGCAAAACTTGTCCATAGAGATAATAAATTAAACCATAGGTGAGAAAGCCATGTTCTAAACACCAGTCTCGCCACTGGAGAATCAGTTGAGTCATTACCTCAAACATCGTTTCATCGTTACCCAAAGCTGCTTTCTCTTCCACAGAGAGGCGAGACTGTAATAAATCTGGAATTTCTTTAAGGGCTGTTCCACTTGCACCCGCCAGTTGTAAAATATCAAGAAGACGGCGCACAAACTGATTTTCGGTTTTCCCACTGGGAATCCCCTGTTCTAATAGCGTCTCGTGCCACAGGGTTAATGCTAAATCTTGTTCCGTTTCTGAACGTAATCTGACAGGAAACTGTGCGTTTAAATCGAGGCTTTCCCACCACAGAGGAGAAAATAAAGTCACTTCATCTTCTATAAAACCCAGTGGGGTTTTCACCACCACTGGATAGCGGTCACCAATCGCGCGGATTAATTGCTGAGTCAGTTGTCGGCGAGTGGTATGATTGGCAGCAAAGATGATAGCTGCAGATGACGGTTTTTGATCCAGCCACTGCTGAAAGGTTTTTACGAACTGCGTTGTCTTTCTTGTTCTCGCCTCACCTGTAATCCAAGTTCTTCCCATGGATGCGTGCTAAACTTCCCCCAAATGCAACTGCTCTCTAGCTTACCGCGAAAATAATGAGTGTTTCCCTTGAGATGAAATGCTGAGGAAAGAGAACTTGCTTTTATCATAAATGATGATTGATTAATTGCATGGAGCTTCCAAGCGTGTTTCGTACCGTAAAGCAATGGTTTTCTGATCCACCGGAAAAAATTTTAGAGCAAGCCTACCGCGCTGCTTTAATGATTAAAGTGATTGAAGATGAATATTTTAATCAGCAACCGGTCAAACCGGAAAATGCGTCTTATTCTGAACAAGTGATTGCTTATTTTCAAAATGAAGTCAATCAAAACTTGCAGGTAGCCAAAGCCAAGCTCAAACAGTTTAAAAATACCCGATCTTTTATTCAATGGTCATCTCAAAACTTCCCGCGCAATAAATATTTCAAAAACACCTCTGTTATTTTAGAAAAATTAAACTTTATTGAATCCGTTCTTTTTCATTACGACGAACAACGGAAGCATAAATCTAAAGTCAAAGAAAAACCCTCTTTAACCGTTGATACTCAAGAGACTCCCCGACGTTCTGTCAAATTTTCTTATGAAGAGAAGTTAGAAAAGAAAGCCGTTGGAGAAAAAGACCCAGAAAAACTGGATGAAAATGGGAATATCTCTGATCAAACCAGTGTTTTACCGCGATCGCTGCTGAGAACTTTAAATCGCATTAAACGAGAAATTGATCCCAAATCTTCTGAAGCGGAAGAAGAAGTTGTTAAAACCTTTCGCACTTCTCGGGATAAAACTGCCATTTCCATCCGCTTTTTACTGATTTTAATTATTGTTCCTTTACTGACTCATCAAATTACAAAAACCTTTATTATTTCACCCGTTATTGAAAAGTATTTTATCCACGAAGAAGAACAAGTCTTATTTATTAATCGGGATTTTGAAGAAGAAGCCCTGATGGAACTCCAGCATTTTGAAGAAACACTACGCTTCAAAGAAATACTAGGGATGAAGCCAGAAATGTCGGATGAGGAGATGGAAGAAAAGGTCAAAGAAAAAGCCGTCGAAATTGCCCACGAATATCGTCATCGCAGTACCAACGCAATTGAAAATATTATTGCTGATTTCTTGTCGGTCATTGCATTTGGAGCGGTTATTTATTTTAGTAGAGAACAAATTGCCGTTCTCAAATCATTTATTGATGAATTTATTTATGGCTTAAGTGATTCCGCGAAAGCCTTTATTATTATTCTTTCCACTGATATGTTTGTGGGCTATCACTCTCCTCATGGCTGGGAAGTCATTCTCGAAGAAATTGGACGACATTTCGGTTTACCGGAAAACCGAGAATTTAACTTTCTATTTATTGCCACCTTTCCGGTAATTCTAGATACGATTTTCAAATATTGGATTTTCCGTTATTTAAATCGGATTTCGCCTTCAGCTGTCGCAACATATCGTAACATGAATGAATAAGAAAACCTTAAGATTTGTTAGTTCTGACCTTGGGTGGATAATTTATACAATTTTGTTATTCGTTCCTTGTTCTTGGGGAATGTAGCATTTTTGAGTGAGCGTTAAAAGACAAAACGAGTCTGTAATTTTAGGTGAGATGTTCTATAAAATGTTTCGTGAAAACAGTTAGGATAGGATTTAGTGGAAACCCTTAAAACGATCAAAGGAAAGGTGATTCTTGTTCTCGGTCCTGCGAGTTCTGGAAAAAGTGAATG
>JAVLCL010000186.1:860-6537 GCA_031580825.1 Halothece sp. Uz-M2-17 | reverse complement strand
AGAATGACATCAACCCCGGATTCAACGATCTGAGCTGTAATTCCTTCTCTGTCGCCTCTGCTTTCTGCATCCGCCAGAAAAACACCTGTTCCGGGTTCAGCAATAAAGCCAGATTGAATTACTGCAGTGGGTTTACTAGTAGCGATCGCTTCTTCCATAATAGTAGAACCCGATTCTGCTCCTGCTTGGAGTTGTCCTTGCAGTTCGGAAAGAGGTTGATAGGGCTCTCCGTTTTCATCAAAACCATAACTAGGTGCTACCGGTTTAATGCCGTAAGCATGAGCGACAGCACCGGCATTGGAGGTCGCTCCAATTTGATCGTCAAGATGACCCAAATAAACGCTTGATTCGGTCATTTCATCCCAATTGAGAAGACCATCGGGACCTACAGTGGCGAGACGACCAAGGGCGTAGTGAGCCGGACCTGCTCCGTCAGGATGAATAAAAATAACGTTGTTGCCAGCCATTTTTTTCAGTGTAAATTTGGAACAACTTTATTATTACTTACGTAATTTAAATAATGGTTATTAAAGCATTTATTTATATTTAAGTATTTCTATCGAAAAAAAATGAGATTGCAACACAAAATACCAGTACAATTAACATCAAGAAGCTGTGATAAAGTGATTTATTTGCAAGATTTGCATAACTTTATTTCAATATTAAAAATCTAATATCAGCCGTCAGACTTCTGGTATTTTCTTTTCAAATTACCAGTTTAAGAGGGTTCTTGAAGTTAATATCCCTAACCAATCTATGATTAAGTAACCCATAACCTTAAGAAGATAAATGTTAACTTTTTACTAAAGAAAAATTAACGTTTTTATGAGAACTTCTACGTAAAAGGAATCAACTATAAACCGAGGTTCTCATGATGCTGAAAGGATTTGCTGTTTTACCTGCCGATACATTTGCAGAGGGTCCCCCAGCAGGAGAAGGAATTTCTGCCAATGGACGCACCAGTCCTTTTGAAGGTCAACCGGTACAGGGATTTAGTGGGGTGCAGTTTGCTCCCAATGGAGAAGGAAAGTTCTGGTTTCTCTCTGATAATGGGTTTGGTTCACAAGGCAATAGTGCAGATTATCTGTTACGTATCTATGAAGTTGATCCGAATTTCACGGGGACAGAAAATGGCGATGGAACAGTTGTCGTAGAAGATTTTATTCAGTTGTCTGATCCGAATCACCAGATTCCTTATCCGATCATCAATGAAAATACTTCGGAAAGATTGTTGACCGGAGCAGATTTTGATATTGAGTCTTTTGTCATTGATGTGAATGGTGAAATTTGGGTAGGAGACGAGTTTGGTCCTTTCTTACTGCATTTTGATGGGGAAGGCAAACTCTTAGAATCTCCGATTCCAACGCCTAATCTTAATGACCTCAACATCTTAAACGGACAAGATCCAATTGTGATTGGTCATCGGGGTGCTAGTGGCGATTTCCCAGAACATACTTTACCAGCTTATCAAGCCGCGATCGCGCAAGGAGCAGATTTTGTTGAACCTGACCTAGTTAGCACCAGTGATGGTGTATTAATTGCACGTCACGAGCCTACTTTAGCGCAAGTGGAGCTGGATGAAAATGCGGAAATTGTGCTGGATGACAACGGCAATCCCATTGTGAAGCAAAACAGTACTCTCACGACGAATATCGCTGATTTGCCTCAATTTGCTGATCGCGTCACAGTAAAAAGCCTTGATGGGGAATTAGTTGGTGGTTGGTTTGCCGAAGACTTCACCCTAGAAGAAATTAAAGATAATGTTCGCGCAGTTCAATCTCGGGACTTCCGTGACCCGTCTTTTAATGACTTATTTGAAATTCCCACCTTCCAAGAAGTGATTGCACTCGTTCAACAGGTGGAAGCAGAAACCGGTCAAGCAATCGGGATTTATCCGGAAACCAAACATCCCACTTTCTTTGATGAGCAAGGCTTATCCTTAGAAGAACCCTTAATTGAAACCTTACAAGAAACAGAGTTCACTGACCCCAATCGGATCTTCATTCAGTCTTTTGAGTTCCAAAACCTCATTGAACTGCAAGAAATGCTTGATGCAGAGGGATTAGGGGATCTACCTCTGGTTCAGCTTTATGGCAACGCAACTGATTCAGCGAGTCCCGATCGGGGTTTCTCTGTTCCCTATGATATTCGCTTTAACGTGGAACAAGGAAATGACTTAGCTGCCATTTACGGTGAAGATTTCCTCGATGCTGCCGAAACTCCACTTTCTGAAAATACTATTTACAGCGACCTTGATAGTGCCGAATTTCTCCAAGTCATTAGTGACCAATATGCCGAAGGAGTGGGTCCTTGGAAAAATAATTTCTTGTTACGGGAAGACCTCGATACCCCAGTCGATGGGGATGGCAATGGCGAAGCGGAAATTGATACTCAACTCACCGGCGAAGTCACCTCTTTTGTCGATGATGCCCATGATGCAGGGTTACGAGTTCATCCTTATACCTTACGGGATGAAGAACGCTTCTTAACGCTGAAAGAAGAGGGGACACCCCAAACCCCAGAAGAAGAGTTTGAACAACTGATTAATATTGGGGTTGATGGGTTTTTCACTGATTTTCCACGTACAGGCGATCCAGTCCGAGATGCGATGGTTGCTGAAGAAGTGCGTTCGCCTCAAAATCCTGACTTTGACTTTAATACCCTCACTGGTGACCCGCCGTTAGTCATTGCCCATCGCGGTGCGAGTGGCGATTTCCCTGAACATACCCTAGCGGGCTATCGCGCTGCGATTTTACAAGGGGCGGATTTTATCGAACCTGATTTAGTAACCACTAAAGATGGGGTTTTAGTTGCTCGCCACGAGCCGATGCTCGATGATACCACGAACGTTGCGGAAGTGTTCGGACCAGAACGTCAATCTACTAAAATTCTGGATGGGGAAGTCGTCACTGCTTATTTTGCCGAAGACTTCACCCTAGAAGAAATTAAACAGCTACGGGCAATACAACCGCGTGATTTCCGCGATCAGTCTTTTAATGGTGAGTTTGAAATTCCTACCTTTGAGGAAGTCATCGGACTAGTGCAGGAAGTAGAAGTGGAAACGGGTATCCAAGTCGGCATCTACCCTGAAACCAAACATCCCACCTTCTTCGATGAACAAGGGTTATCTTTAGAAGAACCTTTGGTGCAAACTCTGGTTGATACTGGCTTTACTGACTCGGATCGCATCTTTATTCAGTCCTTCGAGTTAGAAAACCTCATTGATCTCCAAAACAATATTCTTCCTCGGGAAGAGTTAGACAACTTGCCTCTAGTACAATTATTTGGCAATACAGAAGGGGAATCTGCTCCCTTTGATGTTGTTGCCAACTTCAGCGATCGCGCTGTACAATCCCTAGAATTCCTCGGTCTTGACCTCATCCCTGGGGATTTAGAGGTAGATGGAACCGAACTTGGTGGATTATCGGGGCTGGGTCTGCAACCCGATACCGATGACACTTACTATGCAATTTCCGATGACTATCAAGGCTCAGATGCTCGCTTCTACAATTTAAATATTGATTTAAGCGATGGCAGTTTAGACAGTGGCGATCTTACAATCAATTCCGAAAGCAGTGATCCAGTATTCTTTGAGGATACCGATGGCACTCCCTTTACCAGCGAGGAAGCGGATGAACTGAATCAGAGCATTGATGGAGAAGGTCTTGCCTTCTTGCCCAATGGTAACTTCTTAATCAGTTCCGAAGGTCGCGGGGAAAATGCTGATCCCTTTATTCGTGAATACACCCTCGACGGAAGCCTTGTTAATGAGCTTCCTGTTGATGACAAGCATCTCTCTACGATTGACCCCGGTAATTCTGGTGTTCGGGGAAGTGGTGGCTTTGAATCTCTCACGATTACTCCCGATAACCAATTCTTATTGGCTGGCAATGAAAAGACCTTACTCCAAGACGGTCCTGGAGCTGACTTTGGTCAAGTGGGGCTTAGTCGCATTGTCAAGTACGATTTAGAAACAGGTGAACCGCTTGCAGAGTTTGTTTACGAAGTCACTGCTAATACTCTGATTTCTGAAGATGACCAAGGAAATCCAGATTTAGATGGGGCGAAAGGTAGCGGTCTGGTGGAACTCCTAGCACTGAATGAAAATCGTTTATTTGCCCTAGAACGGGAATTTGTATCTGGTGTTACTGATGGTGAAGGGTCTCGTCCCATTCGTCTCTATGAAATTGACCTCAGTAATGCAACCAATGTTATTGATCACGACAGCCTAGAAGGGGAAAGTTTTACTCCAGTGAGTAAGCGTTTAGTTCTGGATTTTGAGGAATTATTGAGTGAAGAAGAATTTGATCGCATCGGTAGCATGGAAGCTCTCGCTTTCGGTCCCGATCTTCCTGATGGTCGCAAAGTGTTGTTAGTCATGGAAGATAACGACTTTTCGATTAATGATGGCGATCGCGATATCCAAGTCGCTGCATTTGCGATTAATCCTTATGAATTTGATCAAAGTGAAGCGGAAGCCATTTATGGAGAAACGTTAGCGACGCTGCTTGATTTCAGTGAGAGTCCCACGTATGAAGACTTAGCGAACCCTGACGCGCTAGAAGCAATCTCGGTTTATGCAGAAGGACTCGGTTTCTCGAAAAATAATATCATCCTCGGTGAAGAGCTTGACACTCCTGTGGATGGCAATGGCGACGGCGTGGCAGAAATCGAGACGCAATTAACAGGAGAAATCAGTTCCTTGGTGGAAGATGCTCACGCTGCGAACTTACAAGTTCATCCTTACACCCTCCGTAATGAGGAACACTATTTAACTCTGAAAGAAGACGGTACACAGCAAACGCCAGGGGAAGAGGTTGAACAACTGATTGCAATTGGTGCTGATGGCTTCTTCACCGATTTCCCAGGCACGGGCAGCACCGTCCTTGAACCGTTAGTGAAAGAGCCCAATTTACCTACTTCTCGCGGCTTTGAAGGGATGGCATTTAGCCCCGACCGTACAACCGCTTATCCGCTCTTAGAAGGGTCGGTTACGGGAGATCCTAATACCGCATTACGGATTTATGAGTTTGATCTCACCAGTGGTCAATATGAAGAAGAGATGGTTGGCTTCTATGAACAAGCAGAAGCCAACCACGCGATTGGTGACTTCACTCCCATTAATAATAATGAATTTCTCGTCATCGAACGAGATGGGGGACAAGCTGAGAACGCAGAATTCAAGAAAGTCTTCAAAGTTGATTTCTCAGAAATTGACGACAATGGCTTTGTGGAGAAAGAGGAACTGGTCGATTTGCTCAACATCCCAGATCCTGATGATCTTAACGGCGATGGCAAAACGACTTACACCATGCCATTTGTCACCATTGAAGATGTGTTAGTGATCGATGAAAATACGATTCTCATTGCTAACGATAACAATTATCCCTTCTCAGTCGGTCGTCCTCCAGAAATTGATAATAATGAAATTGTTCTCATTGAGTTGGAAGAATTCCTCAATCTCGATTCCCGTTTAGGTGCTGCTGCGATAGAAGACTCTAGCCCAGATCCCCTATTCGGCACTCTTGAAAGCGATACCTTTGATGGCGCGATCGCGCTCAATAATTTCGATGCACAAGAAGACTTCTTATTCACCGGTGCAGGAGAAGATATTGTTGATACAAGCACTGGTGCCAAAAATCAAATTTATACAGGCAAAGAAGGGGATGAATTGTTC
>JAVLCL010000186.1:0-850 GCA_031580825.1 Halothece sp. Uz-M2-17 | reverse complement strand
CAGGAAGTAATGATCGCCTCTTTAGCGGTGCTGGCAATGATACCCTTAATGCCTCAGTAGGAAAAGGGGGTAATCGTCTCTATGGGGGGCTTGGTGATGACCTCTTCTTCAGTGGGAATAATGACCGTTTAATTGGCGGTAATGGCAATGACCAATTCTTTTTTCCTAATGGCAGTGCTAATAGCACTGCTACTGGTGGGGCGGGTGCTGACCGATTCCAAGTAAAAGACCCTGATCTGCGTTTGGGGACTAATACCATTACTGATTTTACTTCTGGGGAAGATACCATCGCGATCGCGGGTGTAGAAGCTAATTTTGGTGATGTTGTTTTTACCTCAATTGATGAAGGAACTTTAATCAGCTTGAATGGTGAAGATTTAGCGATCTTGCTAGGAGTAAAAGCCAACAGTTTAAATGAAGGTGACTTGACTTTTGCATAACATACTTTTCTCACTAGCTTTCCTTTGAATTAATTGGGTGAGAACGGGATAGCTTTCACAGTTGTCCCGTTTCTGATTATTGATGTGGGCGCAAGGGATAGTTTCTAACTTTTTCAGTAAATGAGATAATGAGGATTATTCTGAAACTATCTCCCCTGCTATGAATCAACAAGCGGAAAAACTGATTTCGACAGCGGAAAACGAACTCACTGAATACAGCACCGAAGCCCGTAAAATTGAGAAGCTACGGCGAACCTTTAATTTTGTTGTCCCTTATCCTGAACAAAGAGCCATCCGTAACCAAATTGAAGCAGAAATTCCGAAAAACTTCATAGCAAAAGTGGTTGAAGAAAATCGGCAAACCGTTGCTCTTCCCTTTTGGGGGATTGGTGGTTTAGGGTTATTATTTG
>JAVLCL010000184.1:0-6616 GCA_031580825.1 Halothece sp. Uz-M2-17 | reverse complement strand
CCCTCAGAAGCAGCTGGGGTTTTGTTTTGGGTTGGGGTCGTCTCCACGATTGTTCAAGGGGGGTTAATGCGTCAGTTATTGCCTCGTTTTGGTAGTCATCGTCTTTTAGTTGCGGGGATGAGTACCATTGCCTTGGCTCTGATTGGCATTTGTCTTGTCCCCCAAGGTTTCTATCTGTATGGGACACAAAGCCTCTTTGCTTTTGGCGTGGGGATTACCTCTCCTACTTTACGAGGCGCGATCGCGAATGCAGTGCCAGATAATGAACAGGGTAAAGTCAGTGGAGGCTCTCAGTCTTTAGTGAGTCTGTCCCAAATTATTGGTCCGATTCTTGCCAGCAGTGTCTATGATGATTTCGGAAATAACGCTTCTTTTATCTTCCAAGCCATCCTCATGATGGGTGCTGTCTTCTTTATTCTCGGCAGCGTCAAACCCCGCCCTAAGCCTCCTTCTCCGGTTCAATAAAAACGTCCTCTGGATTATAAGCAATCAGTTCAATAACATGACCATCGGGGTCTTTAATAAAAAGTGCTCGACAAAACGGTCCATAATCGAAGGGTTGTGGAGTCAGCCCTTGTGCTTCTAATTCCTGTTTGGTGGGTTCATACTGTTCCGGAGTGAGCTTAAAGGCAAGGTGACGCATGGCAATGGTATCTGCTTGCGGGGGAGCTTGGGGTTGCTCCACATCAGCAGGGAAGAGGTTTAAATAGGTGTTTCCAGCACGAAGGAGAAAAGGCGGACCTTCTAAGCCATGCATGAAGCATTGTTCCATCCCTAAAACTTGCTCATACCAAGCAACAGATTTTTCAGGGTCAGTCACGGTTAAAGCAACATGATCAATGTAATTAAGATTAATTCCAGACATTAAAATGTTCCTTCCTTATTGATAATGATGGCGTAATAAATTACGAAACGCGATCGTCATCGCATCTTCGCTAACATGAAATTCTGCTCTCGGCTCTAAGGGACTATGTTTCGGTTGTAATTGATCTAAAACTTGACGGTCTTCTTCCAGAAATTTAGTGACTCGTTTACGAGCATTGCGATCAGCTAGAGGTGTTTTTAAGAAGTTACGCAAATGTAACCATTTAAGAACAGTCTGGTTATCTTGTACTGGCACACACACCGCAAAAATCACAATTGAAAAATCTTCAAAAGCAGTTTTTAAACGGACTAAATTAGGAAGATGAAACGTAACTTCTTGTGTGCCGGTGGTTTTCGTCGGTGCTGGGCGAAAAGGAATCCGACGATAGTTGAGGTCACGATCAATAGTAAAGACTAAGCGACCACTGAAATTGTCTGTTTCAAACTCGGCATTCTTGACTCTAGGTAGCCCCATCCCGCCAAATGATTGTTTATGAACATAAGGGACATGAGCAACATCAATAAAACCTTCAATGACCCGAGTCATATGAGCCTGAAAGTGACAAACACCGGTAATTTTTCGCCAAGTATCCCCCTCTTCATGCTCAGGCAGCAAATCAGGAATTGGAGTCAGTTCAGCTTGATTCGGATCGCCTATAAATACCCATACCAGATCATATTTTTCGGTTACCGGTAAACGATCCACTCGCACTCGTTTGGGGATGGTTGCACTTTCGAGGTTAGAGGGAATATACACACATTGCCCGTCAGGTTGATATTGCCAACCGTGGTAAGGGCATTGAATACACTCATCTTGGATGATCCCCATCGACAGAGGAGCTCCTCGGTGGGCACACTGATCTTTGAGAGCAACAAGTTTACCTTGAGATGTGCGATAGAGAACATAGTTTTGATTGAGCAGACGTAGTGTAAGAGGCTGGTCTGTAACACTATGACTGAATTCGCAAGCATACCAAAAGTTCTTCAACATATTGAGGCTGCCCCATAGGAAATACTCGCAACAGTGAGGTTTGGAGGTGGTTGCATTGGCAACTGTGATTCAGAACTCCTAGAAAACGCCTCAATTATACACTGATTTAATTACTTATTGCTGATTGCTATGGTTATCGTTAACACTCATTAAGAGGAGAGCACAGTTTCGGAAACGCTTGCAAATCTTGAAAAACAGGCTGGATTTTTTCCGTTTTTGCTTTAAAAGAGCAAGGGTTTAGAGTTGCAGTTACCAGCCTTAAAGCTAATTATACACAACATTCACTGTGATGTTGAACGTTTTGCTTGCCAACGTTGATATTTTGGTGTGTCAATTGTTTTTAACATCATTTCCATCGGAGTTAAAATTTCTCCAGACATTAAATGACGAAAGACTTGCTGAGAAAACCCCGAAAGTAATACGACTTTTTCATCATTTTTAGTAACAGGAAACTGTTCTGATTTAGCATCAACATTCCAGAAAACGAGAGTCGGTCGTGTATAACTGGCAGCTTGAAATTGCTCATCAATGGCTTGAAAATTGGTTTTACTCGATTGTGCTTGATCAAACTCCATATCAGAAATAATCAAAACCATTTGCGGTAAATCTGCATCGGATAATTCAAATTCTTTGGCATAAAATAAAATTAAGTTAAAAACGGCTTGAAGATTCGTATTCATTCCCCAAGTCGCATCACTCAGAGACTTCACTTTTTCATATAAGCTATTCCCTGTTAGGGTTAATAATTCAGGTTGTCCAGAAAAGGTAATAAAGCTATTACCCCAAATACTCGGATTTTTTTCTGCAAAAAAGACTCCTAAACTTACAGATACATCAATGGGACGAACTTTTGTAAAGCTATACATTGACCCCGAAACATCAACCACAGGGACAATTGCTCTCAGGTTTCCTTCTGCAAATGGATTCGGCAAATTTTGCCATTGTAATTCTAAAGTTGGATCAAATTTAACCTGATGAAAATTGAGATATTTACGGATGATGTCATAAGGATAAAGTTGTTTTGCTTGAAGACTGGCTTTCCCTTCTTTTACTGCTTCTAAATATTGGTTATAACGTAGAGAGTCGTGATTTTGGAATGCTTGACGATAAATCATTGCAGCCCGTGAGGAAACGTTTTCATAATTAATTTCTTCCCATTGTTGAGCGCACATTTTCGTTTCTACGACATCTAAATAGCGAGTGAGACGGGTTAGTAAGTGACGATAGTCTTTAGCAGATAATTCTAAAAAATGACGAATCAGTTTTGCTTTTGCTTCATCTTTCTTTCCTTCTCTCGGTAACCATTTCGCACAAAGAGAAATAGATTGCTTCTGATTTATTCCAAATTGATCTGCAAGTAATTGTTCGTGAATTAGTTGAAGAATTGTTGGTTGTAAAACATCAAAATCTAATAAACGGACTAGCATATCCCAACGCCCAAAGTCGGGAATTAAATATAGATTTGCTTTTGCGATTTCTGGATAATTTTGAGTGAGCCAAGTAAATAAATAGAAAAAAACATCTCTTTCTCCACAGCCACCGCGACAATCATAAATCCAGCCCATCATTTGGATGGCGTGTTGTGGATTATCTTGCCATGCTGTCGCGAATAAGTTTTGAATATATTTGGGACTTTGATTACGGAGACTTCCTCCCTGTGCAAAAAAGTTAAGACATCCACTCAGGGTCGAACGATTAGTAACGGCATTATTCAGGGTCCGTGCAACGTTAAATTGGGATAGAGCTTGCCAAAATTTATTCATTTTTCTACTGCTGACGACAAGGGCGAAACGAAAGACGATGTTGGGGAGAGGGGCCGTATTCTTGGAGGGCGAGACGATGGGCAGATGTTCCATATCCTTTATTTGCAGCTAAATGATACTGAGGATATTGATCCCCCCATAACCTAACAATGAGGTCATCTCGCCAGACTTTTGCGATAATACTGGCTGCTGCGATCGCGCGTGATCTGGCATCTCCTTGCGTTAAAGTCACTTGAGACACATCTAAATCAGGCACTTTAAACCGACCATCCACAAAGCAGAGATTGGGTTGTGGCGTTAACTTTTTGATTGCCCGTTGCATTGCTTTTAAAGAGGCTTGCAAGATATTAATCTCATCAATTTCTTGGGCGGTAGCATAACCAATACGGACATCAGCAACAACGGTTTTGATTTCTTCTGCTAAGGCTTCTCGTCGTTTTGCCGAGAGTTTTTTACTATCTTTGGCTGCGATTTCATTTAACTGGGATAAGTCTGTTGCTGGAATGACCACTGCTGCTGCCACCACAGGACCAAATAACGCCCCTCTTCCCACTTCATCCACACCAGCGACGAGAGTAGAGGGATGCATTTTGGCAAGGGTCTGTGCTTCCAGATTCATGAGTTAATGGGATAATAGTCAGTTGTTGATTCATCATTACTTATTGTGCAACAGCCCACGGTTATTGGCATCGACTTAGGCGGAACCGCAATTAAACTGGGACAATTTTTGGAAGATGGCACTTGTCTCCAACAGACCACCTTACCTACTCCGCAACCGCCTGATCCAGAAGCAGTGACAGACCTGCTGTGCTTTGCCATTCAAGAAATAGATCCTGAAGAAACCAGTTGCGCGATCGGGATTGGGACACCGGGTCCCACTGATGCCACAGGAAGAATTGCTTTGATTGCCATTAATCTGCTGGGTTGGCGGGATATTCCTTTAGCAGATTTGTTAGAGAAAAAAGTTGGACTCCCGACGTTTGTTGCTAATGATGCTAACTGTGCGGGCTTAGGGGAGTCTTGGCTGGGGGCGGGTCGTCATGTCAATCATTTAATTTTACTGACGCTTGGTACCGGTGTCGGTGGCGCAATTATCTTTGATAATCAACTGTTTACAGGACCGTACGGGGCTGCGGGAGAGTTAGGGTTAATTACCCTCAATCCTCACGGCGATCGCTGCAACAGTGGCAATCATGGCTCTCTGGAACAACATTTATGCGTACAAGCGATTCAACGGAAAACGCAAAAAACGCCTGCTGAGTTGGGGAAACTTGCAGCAGCAGGGGATCAAAACGCCCTTGCCTTTTGGGAAGAATATGGGCGCGATTTAGGGGCAGGATTAGCCAGTTTAATCTATGTTTTGACTCCAGAAGCCATTATTATTGGGGGAGGAATTAGTGCCAGCGCAGAATTCTTTTTACCCGCAGCACAGCAAGAAATTGAACAGCGGGTCGTTGGTATTTCACGGATGAATTTACAACTGTTAACGGCTGAACTAGGCAATCAAGCGGGAATGGTTGGGGCTGCTAAACTGGCATGGGAAAGATTTAAAGCATAATTGCTCAAAGAAATCAGCGTCGCGAGACGCAAATTCTATCAATCAAAAATTTCAGATAAATCGACAATCAATCCAGAAAGAATATCTTCACCGGAGAGGGTCAAAGGATCATTGAATACTTTTTTCTCTTTCCCTTGGCGGTAAATTTCTACTTGTTTATCATCGGCATTAATTAACCAACCCAAGTTTACTCCGCAGTTTATGTACTCTCTCATTTTATTTTGCAACTGATTAAGATCGTCAGTGGGACTCATCAGTTCAAGAACAAAATCAGGATCGAGGGGGACAAATTTTCTTTTTTGTTGTTTGGTTAAACTATTCCATTTAGAATTAGCGACCCAGCTAACATCAGGAGAACGAACGGCACCATTGGATAGCTTGAAACCAGTCGAAGAATCAAAAACTTGACCCAGTTTGCTTTGTTTATTCCAAAGTTTGATTTGAAAAAACAGTTCGCCATTGCGATTGCCAGTTTCACCACCCGTTGGAGACATAAAAATTAAATGACCTTGACTATCGGTTTCCAATCGAACATCAGGATTGTCGCGAGAAAGAGCCTCCAACTGGCGATCACTAATCCTATCGACTAGAGAAGAAAGATTTAATGGGAGTGCAGTCATGGAATCGTTTCTGGGACTGAGACACGACTATTTTAGCGTAGATGCCTTGTAGAGATTTTCTCTTATATCTGTTGGAAGCGAGGCGTTTATTTCACCAAGGTTGATGCAAACGGTACGAGCCAGATTTGTCCACAATGCGGTGTTAACTGCGGAAGGAAAAACCTCTCTCAACGAGTGCATCAGTGTTCTGATTTTGGATTCAAGGCAGATAGAGATATTTCAGCAGCGATGGTTGTCAAAAAACAAAGAGAAAGTAGCGTCGGGCAGACGCGAAAAATGCTCACGCTCGGGCAATGAGATCGGGGATGAGGTTTTGGTTTCATCTAGAATCACCCTATGAAATGAGAATCCAACCTGCTTTCAACCGTTGGAGTGTCAACGACAGAGATCTTGTAAGGTTTCTGTAAAATCAGGGTAAGAAATATCCACTGCTTGCGCCCCATGAATAGTGGTTTTGCCTTTTGCCTTCAAACCCGCGATCGCGAAACTCATGGCTATGCGATGATCATTATGGGCTTCAACCTCTGTTCCCGTTAATGTTCCTTCCCCTTGAATTTCTAAACCATCGGGATGTTCTGTGACAACCGCACCCATTTTACTCAGTTGGGATGCCATCACCGCAATCCGATCACTTTCTTTGACTCGTAATTCTTCGGCATCTTTAATCACAGTTTTTCCTTTAGCAAAAACTGCTGCTACTGCGAGAATTGGAATTTCATCAATTAAGCGCGGAATTAAATTTCCGCCAATTTCCGCCCCTTTTAGCTGACAAGATCGCACCCGTAAATTTGCAACCGGTTCCCCCGCAACAATTTGTTTT
>JAVLCL010000185.1:0-6616 GCA_031580825.1 Halothece sp. Uz-M2-17 | reverse complement strand
AGTACGGCTCATGGAAGTCGTTAGGGATTCCCCCAGATAACTCAGCAGGAGTGTGGGAAGTGTCATTCCCAATAAAGTGCCTACAGCATAACTTTTAGACGGTAACTGAGCAATGCCGGAACCGTAGCTGATGAATCCAAAAGGAAGAACTGGAAATAGACGGCTAAAGAAAATTAACCCGCCGGCATACTTATTTTTATACTCCTCAGGAAGATCAAGAGAGCGATTCGTTAAGGTTTGAATCGTAGAATGTCCTAACGTGCGACCAATCAAGTAGGCAATCATCCCACCAGTAAACCCGCCAAGAATACTATAAATCCCTGATAGGGGAAATTCCCAAATCGCCCCGCCCGCAATTACTAAAGGAGCGCCTGGAATGGGGCTAACAATTACCGATAAGGCAAGAATGCCCATATAAATTAAAGCACTGAAAGCCCCCTGATCCTGAATGGCTGCTTTCAAACCAGCAGGGGTAAGGAGGTTAATCTCAGCGCTGAAAACAAGCCACAAATAGCTTCCGATCGCGCCAATTAGAACTACCAAAGTGAGAAAATTTTGGGAATTTCCCCAGGACTGAAAGTGAGACTCTTTGGGGTTGTTTTCTAACATAAACTTGATGTAACCAATTAAATTCTATGTCCTAAACTTTTTAATTTGGAAGTTTAGGGTTGATCATTGATTTAAGCTGTTCCTCGTGTGGGATAATTCTTACTTAAAACAAATTGTAAGCCACCTAACAAATCCTCAAACCGAGGTCGCGCAAACGGGGCATTATTCAGCGCAACGTAGTAGAGAGTCTGATCGGGTTTAACCAAAAATAATCCCGGTTCAGCAAAAATTTCTGGTTCGTAATCGAACGCTGCATGAGAAATATAAAGTCCCCAGTCTCCCATGGAGTCCACCGTTTGTCCGTAGCCAACGGTTAGCTTATCTAATCCCCATTCTCGTTTTGCGGTTTGGGCTTTTTCTAAATTATCTCCGCTAATAGCAATGCTTTCTACGCCAAGATCTTTAAATTGATCTAGTTTCTCTTCTAAGTCCGCCAGATAAGTCTGGCAAATCGGACAATGGAGTCCCCGATAGAAAACAATCATGGTATAGTTTGGAGGCGTTTGGTCAGCGAGTGTCCACGTTTGTCCGTTGACAGTGGGAACAGTAAGTGTTGGTGCTGTTTGATTCGGTGTGAGTTTTTGAGTCATAGCTAATAGCACGATCATGCAATTCTTCTTTCATTAGCGTAAACACTGATTCTGAGTTGCGACTTAAAATTGTTTTAGAAATTGGGTATAGCCATTCTTGAATTTACAAAGTAAAGTCGAGGAGAGGTTAAGCGAAGAAAACAGAAGAAACAATCTGAGAATGAGATGAGTTTATCCTGAATTTTCCATAAGAATCAGGGATTTAGGTTGACACATTAGTTAAGCAATTAGTACAGTAATCAGTTATTAGAAAGGGATTTAGTTTTACTAAATAGATATATCAAGTAAAACTATTTTTTTAGGTCATTCAATTTATGAAAAGGAGTCAAAATGATGACATTGAATCAACGCCTTCCTTTAGCTTTGCTTCTGCTAAGACTCAGTGTATTTTTAGTCATGTTGATGTGGACGCTTGATAAGTTTTTCAATCCTGATCATGCTGCTGCAATTTACCAAAACTTTTATTTCATTAGTGGTTTAGGCAATGTAATTTTTTACCTCATTGGCGCAGTTCAACTCCTGATTATCTTGGCGTTTGTCACAGGCATCAAAAAACAGTGGAGCTATGGTGCTGTCTTATTTTTTCATGCTGTTTCGACAGCGTCTTCTTTCAAACAATATTTAAATCCATATCAAGATGGAAACCTATTATTTTTTGCTGCTTGGCCGATGTTGGCAGCTTGCTTTACCCTTTATTATTTAAGAGATTGGGATACGCAATGGAGTTGGACTGATGCAGCTAAGAATCAAAACAGAATTTGAATAGCAACTAATTCCCCTAATTTTAGGGAATAACACTTCTATTAAATTGAGGATTGAGCCTCTGTTTCTACTTTTTGATTCAAGGCTTTTCTCGCTATTTTGGTTACATAAACGGTGACGGCAACGGTTGCAATAAAACCAATAATGCGGATCGCCCATTGAATCCCAGAAGGGGCTGCTACCTCTTGTGATCCCAAGGTCGCTAAATTTTTGGCTAACGAGCCGACATAAACAAACATGATCGTACCGGGTAAAATGCCTAAAGTACCGAGAACATAATCTCGGAATGTTACTTTGGTTAAGCCATAGGCATAGTTGAGTAAATTAAACGGAAAAATTGGAGATAAACGAGTTAACAAAACAATTTTCATTCCTTCTTCCGCCACCGCTTGGTCAATGACTTTGAATCGTTGATTCCCTTCAATTTGTTTTTCCACCCAACCCCGGGCAATATATCTTCCCACTAAAAAGGCAAGACTTGCCCCAATACTCGCTGCAATATAAACGTAGATAGACCCTTTAATTAAACCAAAAACAACCCCTGCGCCGAGGGTTAAAATTGAGGCAGGAATAAAAAATACGGTTGCTACTATATAAATCACCATAAAAACAAGAGCAGCAGCAGGTCCAAGGTTATTAATCCAATTTAGCGCATTGGTTAAAGCACCTTGAATATCAATCAATTGGGTGGATGCAATTAATGCTGCAACAATCACAGCAATTCCGATGTACTTCAGTTTAGAATTCATTATTCCTCCTATTTGTTGATTTATCACGTAGAAATTAAGTCAATTAGGCACGGTTCTACCTAAAAAGGAGTAATCGTAGGATTGTTTTTCCTAGAAACTCGCATCCATTTCTAGAATCTTTGGCGCTCAATTCTATTCAATGCCTAAGACATTAGTTTTTCCTGAAAGGAGAGTTAATCTTTGACTCACTCAGGATTTTTCTCGTTTGCATGCAGGTAGTGAAGCTAGGATCAGCGTTATATCAGTTACTTCTCAGTAACCACTAATTTCTATTGCCTTTAATGAAACTAACCCCATCGATGAGCCGAAAAGGAGGAAATTGCTATGGCAGTCGAATATGATGTTGTTATTATTGGCGGTGGTTCTGGCGGTTTAGTCGTTGCCAGTGCAGCAGCCCAGTTGAAAGCAAAAGTTGCCCTTGTGGAAAAAGATCGTTTAGGGGGCGACTGTCTCTGGTTTGGTTGTGTGCCCAGTAAATCTTTGCTTCACGCCTCCCGAGTTGCCCATGAGGTCAAAACCAGTTCTCGGTTTGGCATCTATTCCACGCCCCCGGATATCCAATTTTCGGAAGCCATGGGTCATGTGCAAAAAGCGATCAGCAATATTCAACCCAATGATTCCCCAGAACGGTTTCAAAGTTTAGGGGTGGAAGTTATTTTTGGTCAAGGCGAGTTTAAAGATGAAAACACCTTTACTGTCAATGGGCGAGATTTAACCGCCCGTGCTTTCGTTATTTCTACTGGTTCTCGTCCGAAAGTTCCTCCCATCGAAGGCATAGAAGAAGCAGGCTTTTTAACGAACGAACAAGTCTTTTCTCTAAAAGAACGTCCAGAATCGTTAGCTGTCATTGGCGCGGGTCCCATTGGCTGTGAATTAGGACAAGCCTTTCATCGCTTAGGGTCGCAAGTGACGATGATTTCCAGTCGTGACCATATTTTGCCGAAAGAAGACCCTGAAGCTGCCTTAGTGGTGGAACGACAACTTGAAGCTGATGGCATTAACCTTCTGAAAGGAACAAGGGCCCAAAAAGTGGAAGTGATTGACGGGAAGAAACATCTTTGGGTTGGGGATGAAAAAGTGGTTGTCGATGAAATTTTAGTCTCTTCCGGGCGCGTTCCTAATGTCGATTCCCTCAATTTAGAATCAGCAGGAGTGCAATATAACGAAAAAGGCTTACTCGTTAACCAGAAACTGCAAACCTCTAACAAACGCATTTATGGTTGTGGCGATGTGATTGGTGGGTATCAGTTTACTCATGTCGCTGGCTATGAAGCGGGAGTTGTTATTCAAAATGCGTTATTTTTCCCCTCTGCTAAAGCTGACTATCGGGTCATTCCTTGGGCAACCTTTACTGAACCAGAATTAGCGCGGGTGGGCTTAAGTGAAAAACAAGCCAAAGAACGATATGGTAACGAGTTTGAAGTCCTCAAACAAGAGTTTGCAGATGTGGATCGCGCTCAAGCCGAAGGTGCGACTGAGGGCTTTGCGAAAATTATTACGACTCCCAAAGGACAAATTTTAGGAGCGCATATTGTGGGACCCTCTGCCGGGGAAATCATCCACGAAGTCATTTTAGCCATGAAGAATCAGTTACCTGTTTCGGCATTAACTGGGATGATTCATATTTATCCCACGCTTTCGGAAGTTAATAGTAAGGCTGCCCTGCAATTGAAAAAACGCAATTATGCGAAAAACGAATTTTTACAAAACACGCTACAGAGACTGTTTGGTTTCTTACGGTCTATTGCTTAATTGACACGATGCGCCTTGTTGCACCCATTGGGGATAAATTTATCTTACACTTAGACCCCCTTCAGTATTTTCTCAGACAACTGTGGGATTCTAAAAATGAAGTAATCAAGTTAAGCATTAACTTCTAAATAACCATGACTAACTCCCCAAATTTTATGAAAAAATCCTTGCTGGCGCTGATGGCAACTGCGAGTCTTGGCGGATTCACTTTGGGGTTTGCCCCACAAGCCCAAAGCGCCTTCTCCAACAATAACGATTCTGAACTTGCCCAAACTGGCAATACCCTGATTGCTGCTGCATCGACACAATTACAGGCGATGTTACCCGATGGAACGCCACAAGGCTTTACGGAACAACAATGGAAAAATGCTCAAGCCAATGTGACAGTTACCGACGTTAGTGATGAAGCCTATACTGTCACAATAGAAGCCAGCGGTTTAGTTCCCAATGGACTCTATACCCTATGGTATATTAACGATCAATTGATCGGAAAAGAAATGGGACCGGCAGGCGGTGTTTCCGATAATGAATTTAGAGCCGACGATGAAGGCAATGCGACCACCAGCATTACAGTTCCTGCGAATAGTGATTATGACATGATGGGTATCGCTTACCATGCCGATAATCAAACTCATGGCGATAAGCCAGGAAAAATGGGAGAAGTCACATTTACTCACTTAATGGGTCAATTTGTGAAACCTAGTAATTAATCAGATTTGTGATTCTTATGGCATCCCCAAACTTTGGGGATCGCTTCTTGAGTGATAGCTTTTGTTGTCCCAAAGGGATCAGGGCTTAATCAATCGGATTAATATAGGACTGCTTGCTTTTAACTGAAAATGACATCCCAAATTTTAATTGTTGAAGATGAAACCAAACTTGCCCAATTTATTGAGTTGGAACTGAAATCGGAAGGGTATCAGGTCAAAATAGTAACCAATGGGTTTGACGGATTAACCCAAGCCAGAGAATTGACACCCGACTTGCTGATCCTAGACTGGATGTTGCCTGGCATTTCTGGATTGGAAATTTGTCAGCGATTGCGCCAAACGGGGAGTACAGTTCCTATCATTATCTTAACGGCAAAAGATGAAACCAGCGATCGCGTGGCGGGATTAGATGCCGGTGCAGACGATTATGTGGTTAAACCGTTTAGTGTTGAAGAGTTATTAGCTCGAATTCGTGTCCATTTGCGCCGTACCCAAGATGAAAAAACCGATACTCTCCAATTTGGCGATTTAGAACTCAATAGTAGCACTTGGGAAGTTTATCGAGGTGATCGCGCGATTGAATTAACGGCTAAAGAATTTGAACTGCTGCGTTATCTCTTGAACCATCCTCGCCAAGTCTTAACCCGCGACCAAATTTTAGACCGTATTTGGGGCTATGATTTTATCGGGGATTCCAATATTATTGAAGTTTACATTCGCTATCTCAGATTAAAACTCGAAGCAGAAGGAGAATCCCGTTTAATTCAAACCGTGCGCGGTGTTGGCTACGTTTTACGGGAATGATTCTCTAATCATCGATCCTTATTGCTGTTCATGTAGCCGAAAAATAGATATTTCAAATGGTTGCAGCAACTGAGGCAGAGGAATGATCTCGCCCAAGGTTAAATGGGTAGATAATAAGACTTGCCAAGATTGATTGGGAATAGCGCGATCGCGCTCAAAATTCTTTTCGTAAGAGAAATTAATCACAACTAACACCGTTTCTGATTCCGTTTCTCGTAAATAAGCCAGATGTTCATAGGGATAATGAATCAGCGGTTGCCAACTCCCTTTTCTTAACGCTTCACTTTCTTGGCGAAGCTGAAGCAACGCCCGATAAAAATTTAAGATAGAATCTTGGTCAGCTAACTCCGTCTCCACATTCACGGTTAGATAGTTATCATGTACGGGTAGCCAAGGCGTAACATTGTTACCAAAACTAAATCCAGCCTGGGCAGAATGATCCCATTGCATGGGGGTGCGGGTGCCATCTCGTGAGGGTAAACACGCTTCATCTAAACATTTAATGGTAGCTTGATCTTGTGCCTGTTCAGGGGAAATATTTTCATGGTTAACCATCCCTAATTCTTCCCCATAATATAAAATGGGTGTCCCGCGAATGGTTAGTAAAATGGTTGCTGAGGCTTTCGCGATCGCGACGGTG
>JAVLCL010000183.1:0-6632 GCA_031580825.1 Halothece sp. Uz-M2-17 | reverse complement strand
GCGATAAACGGGGGCTTCTTTTTCCCAATCGAGAAAACTCCCAATGAAAACCGTTGGCTGTTGTTCCCAAAGCGGGGTTAACTGTTCAGAGACGGAAACCGGACAACACGCGATCGTAAATTCTCCTCGTTCCCGATCCATATCCGCCCAAAGCAGTTGGTTTCCCTGTTGCGCTTGTTGGAAAAACTGACAAAAGGGATGATTCGGCGCGGTCTCTTTTAAAACTACAAATAACTTATAGAGAATTTCTTGTTCCGGTTCATTCAATAACAAGCATTCATAAGGATTTTGCGGGCGACTAAAAAGGAGTTTCGTTAGTTCTACCCTCACATCCCGAATCACATCCGCGTGTTGAGGATACTGATGAAGTAATTCATTCCAGTGACGAGTAGAAATCCTAAGTGTCAGTGCGTCTCGCGCCCAATCTTCTAAATCATCCGCTTCATCAAAAATCGTCGGTATCCCTTCCGGAAGAATTCCCCTTTCCAACAAGCGATCTGCAAACCAATCTTGAGGAGAAATCAGAACAACACCAGAATGATTGTGCAGGGTTTCAGGAGAAAGGCTTGGTAACTCATCGTAAACTAGAACCGGTGTTTTCGTATCCAGCCATTCTTTCAGTTGCGGAATTGCTCGATCCAAAAGTTCCTTTTGTTTTGTCTTCGGGGCAACTACAATGACAGGACGGGCAAATAACAGCGCAGGAGTCAGATAACTAAAACAGTAGCCAGATGCAGTTCCCGTTTGCATCAATGCTGATCGCCTGAGGCGCAACGCCCTTGCGACCAATCGCGCCATAGTGAGATGATGGGGCCTATTGAGATCGGGTTGATTGCGAAGAAAGCTACGGAGATAGGTATGAACTTCTGCTTCGATAACTGTCACGAGAACACGCTTGTTTAATATAGAGTCACTCTCATCATTATAAGAAAGCATTTATGAAGGTCGGAATTATTGGTTTAGGTTTAATTGGCGGTTCTTTGGGCTTGGCGTTACGGTCGCGCGGTCATCATATCCTCGGAATTTCCCGCCATGGGGAAACTTGCACTCTCGCTTGTGAAAAAGGAATTGCGGATGAGGCGAGTGTTGACTTCTCCCTTCTCCAAGCTGCAGAGGTGGTGTTTATTTGTACCCCGATTGGCGCGATCGTTCCCACGGTCGAACAATTAAAACCCATTCTTTCCCCCGAAACCATTTTGACCGATGTAGGCTCAGTGAAAAGTGCGGTTGTGAATTCAGTCACGCCCTTATGGTCAAATTTTATCGGCGGACACCCCATGGCGGGAACTGCAGAACAAGGGATTAACGCAGCGAAACCAGACTTATTTCCAGGAACTCGGTATGTTTTAACCCCCACGGAACAAACGCCCCTAGACGCGCAAAAAACGGTCACTGAGTTAGTTCAGTCGTTAGAAACCGAAGTCATCCTCTGTCCCCCAGAAGCGCATGATCAAGCGGTCGCATGGATTTCTCATTTACCAGTCTTTGTCAGTAGCAGTTTAATCGCTGCTTGTCTCCAAGAAACGGATGCTGAAGTGGCGGAATTAGCGCAAAAATTAGCGAGTTCGGGCTTTCGCGATACCAGTCGCGTTGGGGGCGGAAACCCAGAATTAGGGGTGATGATGGCGAAATATAATAAGGAAGCCGTGCAGCGATCGCTGCAACTGTATCAGGAACAATTAGAAACGATCAAGCAAGTGATTGAAGAAGAAAATTGGGATGTTTTAGAGATGATGTTAGGACAAACCAAAGGAGCGCGATCGCGCTTTAATTCAATATAGTTCCAGTGTCTCAGGTCTTGTAAGTTATCTTAGATCCACTAGCAATAGTAAACTTTAAAATCCAATCGTTTATTACATAGAGTAGTTTTATGGCTGACTATAAACGTGGAAACAAAGGCAGATTTATTCTAAAAGGAGATATACCTCGAAAAGTTAGGAGTATTAGATTAACTGATTCTACTTGGAAAAAGTTAGGTGAGTGGGCTAATCAACAGAATGTTACTCGCGCAGACATTATTGAAGAGTGGGTAAATAGAGATCAATAACAATTCACATAAGATTAGTGTTACGCGATATAACTTAACTTTGTTTATTGATTACGCTGAGTTCAAACATTGATTGTTTTCAGTTTTATAGGAACTTAATAAGATGGACAATGATAAGGAAAAAATAATTCAACTTTTTAATCAAAATGTGCGTGGTCTTAAAGCAACAACTACTAATATTAATCAAAAACATGATGGAGCTAAAGGACATCGGTTAGAAACTCAAATGGGAATTTCACACAATAATAACAATAAAGCTGATTTGTTGGGATATGAAATGAAAACAGGAACAAGCTCTGGCAAAATAAGTTTTGGAGATTGGGCTGCTGATTATTACATTTTTGATAATGAAGATTTTTTTGATGTTTCAGAGACAAGAATTGTAAGAAGAGACCAATTTATAAAAGTTTTTGGAAAATTTAACCAAACAAAAAATCGTTACTCTTGGTCAGGTGAAGTATGTCCGACTTATTATAATAGGAGAACTAATTCAGGACAAATGATTAATATATCTCCAACAAATGATGTATTAATAGAGTACAACCACTCTGAAGATTTTAGAAATGATAACGAGATCCCTTCTTATTTTCAAAAAGATAATTTAATTTTAGCTAAGTGGGATGCTAAATCATTAAAGAAAAAAGTGGAGAAGAAATTTAACCAAAAGGGCTGGTTTAAATGTTTCATTAATGAAGAAGGTCAATATACATCAATTGGATTTGAGAATCCTATAACTTTTGAAATATGGATTAAACTTTTAAAGGAGGGAAAAATTTTCTTTGATAGTGGAATGTATGCAGATCCGAATAAACCAAATCAAAGATTCTATTCACAGTGGAGAGCGATTACAAAAGTCTGGGATGATCTTATTAAGGAAACATATTAGTATTTATGAGTTTGTCTCTGAATAGGTAAATAAGACATTATTTGGCTAGCAATTGAATGAATAACAGGAACCGCAACACTATTACCAAATTGTTTATACGCCTGAGTGTCACTAACAGGAATCTTAAATGTATCTGGAAATCCTTGTAATCTTGCAGCTTCTCTAGGAGTTAGTTTTCTAGGATTTTTTCCCTCTTGTTCAATTAAAATTTCTGATCCGTCTTTATAATATCTCGCACTGATTGTACTGGTATAGGGTGAGTGATTATTAAATAATGAATACCCAAACCCATTCCCTTTCAGTTTATGCTCTCTTTTTCTTTTCTGATGACCTTGCCACAATCGATCAGATATAGTGTATTTAGGCGCAACATTTTTTTCTAAGATATCACCGACTTTCACTGAAGGCTTAGGAGGAACAGGAAATTCAAAATGAATGCTTTGATCAGAAAAAGCAACAATATAAATCCTTTCTCTATTTTGTGGAACTCCAAACTGTTTGGCATTAAAAACTTGAGCATGGACTTCATAGCCTAGTTTTTCCATGATTTCCTTCACAACTTTAAAGGTGTTCCCTTGATCATGAGTTCGGAAGTTTTTAACATTTTCTAGAAATACGATTTCTGGTTGATGTGCTTCTATAATTTTGGCAATATCAAAAAATAAAGTCCCTCTGGCATCTTCAAACCCTTTTTTTAATCCTGCATTTGAGAAAGGCTGGCAAGGAAATCCCGCTAATAAAATGTCAAAAGGAGGAATGTCTAAGGGAGAAATTGTAGTCAGGTTGCCCTGTGGCTCTTCTGAAAAATTAGCCTGATAAGTCATTCTAGCAAAGCGATCTATCTCAGAAGAAAAAACAAACTCTATATTGTTTGCAAAGGCTTGTTGAAAGCCAAGTCTAATTCCTCCAATCCCCGCAAATAAATCTATAGCTCTATATTTTCTATTTGTGAAATCAAATAATTCTTTTTGTATATCCTTTCCAGTAACTTCTTGAACCATGCTACTTTTTTTGAAATTTTAATTACTTAAATTTTACCATTTAGAAAATTGTTGAAAAAGAAAATTGGGATATTTTAGAAAAAATGTTAGGATAAACTAGCAGTTAGCACTGAAACCAATAAAACGCTGAACATAAGCGTATTTGTGAGGTATTGAATAAAAGTCATTTTATTGAGCAACTTTATAATTTTAAATTATTCATTGCTCATCCCCTTTGAGAGTTCCTGATCTTAAATTTTTTGCGAGGATTGGTCGTTTTGTGCTTAAATGCGAAAGCACTTGCAGTTTCATCAACTCATGTCTCAGTATCCCCAATATGCTCTAGTTCACGAATGGCTGACACCAAAAGCAACTGGCGGATCCGAATTAGTGGTCAAAGAAATTTTGCAAACCATTGATGCAGATCTTTATGCGCTGATTGATTTTGAATCAAGCAACCCTGAGAGTTATCTCTATGGTCGTCAAATTGGGACAACATTTCTGCAAAATCTCCCTTTTGCCCGTAATGGTGTACAAAAATATTTACCGCTGTTACCTTTCGCCATTGAACAATTGGATCTAAGAGACTATGATGTCATTCTGTCTTCGTCTCATGCGGTTGCAAAAGGAGTCATTACAAGTCCCTATCAAACCCATATTTGCTATTGTCATACCCCAATGCGTTATGCGTGGGAACTGACTTTTGAATATCTGCAACAAAGTAAAATTGGTACGGGAGTTCCGGGCATTTTTACCCGCTATTTGCTTCATCAATTGCGCCAGTGGGATGTCATTAGTGCCAATCGTGTTGATTACTTTATCGCCAACTCCCATCACACGGCAAAACGGATCTGGCGGTGCTATCGTCGTTCTGCAGCAGTGATTTATCCGCCTGTTGATATCGAACGGTTTTCTTATCAAGCCCAAAAAGAAGATTTTTATTTGACGGTTTCTCGTCTGGTGAGTTATAAACAAATTTCTCTCATTATTGAAGCCTTCAACGAACTCGAACGTCCATTAGTAATTATTGGTAATGGTCCACAATTGTTGGAATTACAAAAGAAAGCGAAACCTAATATCACACTTTTGGGAACACAACCCAATGCAGTGGTAGAAGATTATTTAGCAAAAGCGAAAGCCTTTGTTTATGCAGCCTGTGAAGATTTTGGCATTGCACTAGTTGAAGCCCAAGCCTGTGGAACACCGGTTATTGCTTATGGTGCTGGCGGGGCAAAAGAAACAGTCAAAGATCTTCGAGAGTATCCAGATCATGGAACAGGGTTACTATTTTCTTCTCAAACGCCTGCTGCGTTGGTGGAAGCAGTAAAAACTTTTGAAGCGAAACAAGAGAAGTTTATTCCTGAAGCCATTTATCGCCATGCAACGGGTTTTTCGAGACACCAATTTCATTCTGCTTACTTAAAGTTCATACAGCAAACCTTATTGAATAGTTACCAAAGAACAAATGACTAATTATTAATTTGCTCCACATTACCAGCTTTCACCCAAGCCTGTTGACCGCTTTCAGGCACATAAACTTTTTGCCAATCTCCATCAGAACTGGTTTCAATAATGACTAATTTATCGTCATAATACACACCACCCACTCTGGAGGCGTTTAAGCTCGGATTTGACCGTAAACTTAAACCATTGGGCCAAGTTACCCGTGCTTCATAAGCCTGTTCTCCAAAACGCTCGGTAATGGTTTGTTCTTCTTCTGGCTCAGGTTCCGGTTCCGGTTTGGGTTCCGGTTCTGAGTTTGTTGTGCTAGTTGTCGTTGCTGGTTGATTTGTGTTGGAAGAAGCAGATGATTCCTCTTCTTTGTTCGGTTGAGAGGGTTTGTCTTCTGAATAAACCGGTTCTGGTGGTGCATCCGACATTCGATTGAGGAAAAAGTAAGCAGCAGCAGCACCAGTCCCAGTCAACATAAAGACACCAAGAAAAAATCCAAGGACAAACTGTACAAAACCAGAAATACTCATAAGGGGATTCAGTTAGGAATGAGGTTTAGAGGCTCAGGGCATTATCACGAGAGGCTTTACGAGCTTTCCCAGCACTGACCCATTCTTTAAGAAATTGAATTTCTTCTTGGGCAGTACGAGCAAGGGGAACAATTTGACTGGCTGCTTGTAAAATATCCTCATTGGTAAAGTCCCGATTTTGACTAAACCCAATGTGCATCGCTTCAATTATAGTTTGTTCAATCTCTGCGCCGGAAAAGTCAGGGGTTTCGTAGGCAAGTCGCTCTAAATCATAATCTTTGAGGTTGTAAGGACGCAAGTGGGAAAGATGGACGGAAAAAATTTCTTTGCGTTCCGCTTGTGTTGGTAAATCTACAAAGAAGATTTCATCAAATCGTCCTTTCCGCAGCATTTCTGCAGGTAATGCAGCAACGTTATTCGCGGTTGCAACGACAAAAACTGAGGAGGTTTTTTCGGCTAACCAAGTGATAAATGTGCCAAAAACTCGGCTACTGGTTCCGGAATCTCCTTGTCCGGTTAACCCAGCAAAGGCTTTGTCAATTTCATCAATCCACAAGACACAAGGCGCAAGGGCTTCAGCGAGGGTGATCATTTGCCGGGTACGCGATTCTGATTCTCCCACTAACCCGCCAAATAAACGCCCTACATCTAAACGGAGGAGGGGGAGATGCCAATGGTGCGCAATGGCTTTTGCTGTGAGTGATTTACCTGTGCCTTGAATTCCTACTAAAAGCAGT
>JAVLCL010000182.1:0-6653 GCA_031580825.1 Halothece sp. Uz-M2-17 | reverse complement strand
TATTGTGGGGCTGCATCAGGGATTTATTCTCGCTCTCGGGAGTCAACGGCGGCGAAGGATTTGATTGAGATGCCTGGTTGGGTGTGGGAAGAGGGGGCGATTCCGACGACGATTCGAGAGGCGAGTTTGCAAGTAGAACGGTTGCAGAGTTGTGTGAATTCTCAGGGGGCGACTTATCGAGCGATTTCGGCGTTGTTAAGACGGGATGGGGCGTTGGATTTTTTGACGGGGGAAGCGATTACGGAGGTGAAGTATTTTGAGGAGGGGATTGAAAATCATCATATTTTTCCGCAAAAGTGGTGTCAACAACGGGGGATTGCGCGATCGCGCTACAACAGTATTGTGAATAAAACGCCGTTAACTTGGCGGACGAATCGCTTTTTGGGGAGTGTTGCGCCGTCGGTGTATTTGCAGCGATTGCAGGAGAAGGGGATGAGTCGGGAACGGGTGGATGAGATTTTGCGATCCCATTTGATTGAGCCTGAGTTGTTGAGAGGGGATGATTTTGAGGGGTTTTTTGCGGAACGAACGCGGGTGCTATTAGGGAAGTTGTATTCTGCGATGGGGAAGAAGCCTTGAGCGCGATCGCGTTTTTCGATATCTTTAATAAAATTAAGCCTATAATTACTTATTTAAATTATTGTTTTGTTCTCTTAGCAATATTAAAGCCTCAACAACAATCTCATATAGTTTATTTAAGTTATCATATTTCCCTTTTTCTGATTCATTAAAAATTTGTTCAATTTCATTAAGTAACATATCATCTAAATATAAAGCTCTTCCTTGCATGGGTGATTCATCTAATAAAAAATTAAGATTCAACTCAATTGAGCAATTATCTGCTGAGCACTGATTTTCCTTTTCTTTTTTAAGATAAAAAATCTTATCTTTTAGTCTTTGATATGGTGTGAGTAATTCCTTAGTGGGATTAACTTCAAAGTCGTAGTCTTTACTAGGTTGAATATTATGTTCTGGATCTAAAAGAACTATTTGGAAAATGTCTTCATCATCATGAAAACCTACTATACGCCCTAGTGCTTGTGAAATTTGAATTTGATATAGCTCGATCTGTTCCTCAGCGTCTATTACTTCTTTTGGTAACCAAGTCAGTTCTTCCTTTTGGATCGGAATGTTTTTTTGATCCCAGTTGATAGGGTGGTATCTCCATACTTTACCACTTACCATCACTTCTTCTACTGTTTTTGAAGATAACTCTTTGAGGCGTTCTAATAAAGAAACAAACCAATTACCAGAAGTTTTAGTTATTTTACAGTCTAATCCAAAGTAGTCAACTTGTTTCCAGTAGGCAAATGAAAACCTCCATTTATTTCTAACTGGAGGTTTTTTGGGTTTCGGTATAGTTTTTGTAGGGGAGCTTGATTTTTTATTATGGGGGGGTATAAGGTTATTTTTACTTCCCATATTGTTAATCTAATTATAGTTAAACAGAAACTTGTAATTGTTTTCTATAATAGTTTCTCATATCTTCTTCCTGAATAGAATTTTCAGAACGTTCAAGAGGTTTAAGTCCTTTTCTAGCATTTAGCCACGGATCTTCTTGGTGAGTCAAGGCTTCAAGCTGAGTACCGGACAAATCACCATAAGCCTCAAGAACATTGTCGATGTGTAAAACATCTTGTTCTTCAAGACATTTAGTAACATCTTTATTCATCAGATCAGACTCATCTAATGCAGAAAACATTATTTTGCCTTCATCTCTGAATCTCTCATAAACTTTTCTACACACAGGTCCGTGTACCCATGCTTGGAATTGTTCATTAAAAAAAACTTCGTTGTCATTTTCATTTAATGCTAAAAACCAAGCCTGAGTATAATAGAGTAGCTTCTGAACTTTAAGAACAGTAGGTGTATCCCCTACTTCTAATAGTCTGCAAATAATATAGTCTACAATCACATTTACATCTCTACTCATAGCTTGACCTCCTTAACTTAATGAGTAAAGCTTAAAAAGCTAATACAAGATTCAAGACTTTCCTCACTCAGATAATACTATTATGTATCTAATTGTATGTAAACAATAATTTACTACATGCAGCAATAACATCTGAGGAAAGGAACAATCTTGTTGGAGTATTTCCCCTATTCAATAAACCACTATACATATACACTACTTACTATACCTATATATACGCAGAGTTAAAAGGTTACCATTAAAACTTATATCAGCACCGATCGTCTTGTTGCTACGTTGGGAAGTATAATCAACTCCGAAGATGTGATAAAGCAGTAGAATCGTCTATCTCGCGATCAGTTGCCAGAATAAGGAGCAAAACACCCGCAATGCCAAGCAATAATCCACAAGACCTCGTTGGCTTTATCTGGAGTATCGCGGACAAGTTAAGGGGTCCCTATCGTCCGCCTCAATACCGTCATGTGATGTTGCCGATGATTGTTTTGCGTCGCCTCGATTGTGTTTTGGAACCCACTAAGGATAAGGTACTGGAAGCAAAAGAGAAATTTGAGCGATCGGGCGTTACAGGACAAGCATTAGAAAAAGCGTTATCTAAGGTGGCTGTGGGGGAAGATCGCAGCCAACCGCTTTACAATGACAGTCGGTTTACATTTCAGAAACTGTTGGGAGATGCGCCGAATATCGCCAGCAATTTGATTTCCTATATTAACGGTTTTTCTCCTCGCGCCCGCGACATCTTTGAGAAGTTCGACTTTGAAAATCAGATTCAGAAGCTAGATGAAAATAACCGTTTGTTTCTCATTGTCAACGAGTTTTGTCGTCCTGAGATTGATTTATCTCCTGCAAGACTCTCGAATCTGGAGATGGGGTATGTGTTTGAGGAGTTGGTTCGTAAGTTCAATGAACAAGCGAATGAGGAAGCAGGGGATCACTTTACCCCCCGTGAGGTGATTCGTTTGATGGTCAACTTGGTTTTTACTGAGGAAGAGGAGATTTTTGAGGCGGGAATCTCTAGAACGATTTATGACCCAACCGCAGGAACTGGGGGGATGCTATCGGTATCGGAAGAATATATCAAACGCCAAAATCCCCAAGCCCATTTACAGTTATTCGCTCAGGAATACAACCCCGAATCTTATGCTATCTGCTGTTCTGATTTGCTGATTAAGGATGAGCCGATCGATAACATTATTTATGGGGATACGTTAGGGGTTAAAAATGCTAAAAGCAAAAGCAGTAATTATGTTCCCCATGACGGTCATCCTGATAAGAACTTTCATTATATGTTTGCTAATCCTCCATTTGGGGTGGAGTGGAAGCCAGAGAAAGATTTTGTCGATCAAGAACACGATGATTTAGGCTTTGATGGTCGCTTTGGGGCGGGTGTACCTCGGATTAATGATGGATCGCTGTTGTTTCTGCAACACATGATCTCGAAGATGCGTCCTCTGGCTGAGGATGGGAGTGGCGGATCAAAAATCGCGATCGTGTTTAACGGTTCACCGCTTTTTACGGGAGATGCAGGAAAGGGAGAAAGCAATATCCGACGCTGGATTATTGAAAATGACTGGCTTGATACGATTGTCGCCCTTCCTGACCAGATGTTTTACAACACAGGGATTTACACTTATATTTGGCTGGTGAGCAATAAAAAGCCTCCCCATCGCAAAGGAAAAGTACAACTCATTGACGGGACGCGCCATTACCAGCAGATGAAAAAGAGTCTTGGACAAAAGCGCCATGAGTTATCCGATGAGGATATCAAAGAATTGGTGCGCCTTTATGGGGAGTATCAACAGGATGCTACCAGCGTGGTTAGTCCAGAAGGGGAAACGCAAACGCGGGTCTGTTCTAAAATTTTTGATAATCGGGAGTTCGGGTATCTTAAAATTACGGTTGAGCGTCCGTTGCGTCTCAATTTTCAGGCGAGTCCTGAACGCATTGCTAGGCTTTGGGAACAAACGGCGTTTAAGAATCTGGCGACGAGTAAAAAACGCAAGGATGAGAAAGCCAAACAGTTAGAGATTGAAACAGGACAAAATGAACAGCAAACCATTCTCTCTATTCTGGAGGGGTTGGATGCAGAAACAGTTTATTTATCAAGATCGCGCTTTGTTGAGACACTGGAAAAAGAATTAAAAGCAAGCGGTTACAAGCTGAAAGCCCCGATTAAAAAAGCTAATCTCAACGCCCTTGGCGAACAGGATGAAACTGCGGAGATTTGCTATGACAGTAAGGGAAACCCAGAACCTGACAGTGAGTTACGGGATACGGAAATTGTCCCTCTACCCGCCGATATCTCTTTACCCTTGCCTCTGGGCTATGATGACAAAAACGAAACGGGTCACGGTGAGTTATTAGCATTAGTTAAAGATCATTGTGAGAAATATCTAAAAGCAGAGGTGTTGCCTCATGTTCCTGATGCTTGGATTGACCATCAAAAAACGAAGGTGGGCTATGAGATTCCGTTGAATCGGCATTTTTATGTTTATCAGCCACCGCGTCCGTTGCAGGAAATTGAGGATGATATTAAGGGGTTAGAGGCGGATATTGTCAAGATGTTGGGAGAGGTTGTTTAGCAGAGCCTTCACCCAATTTATCCATGTCATCAATAGTACAATGTATGCAGTAGCCGATGGAATTTGAATGGGACGAGGGGAAACGGCAAAGCAATTTGAAAAAGCACGGGATCGACTTTGCTAGAGCTTGCAAAATTTTTCGAGGTGAAACCATAGATTATGAAGACACCCGCAACTATAATGAACAACGTTTTATTGCTATTGGCGAAACTGGAGGCTTAATTTTAACTGTTGTTTACACATATCGAAACGAGATCATTAGAATTATTAGCGCAAGGAGGGCAAATAAAAATGAAAAACGAATCTATTACCAGAGTTTCTTGGGATGAACTTGACCAGATGGAAGATTTAACAGATTGGGAACGGGTTAACAATATGACTGAGGAAGAAATTGAGCAAAATGCACTTGATGATCCTGATAATCCTCCTCTGACTGATGAAGAATTAGAGCAAATTGAGCCTGTTATTTATCATAAATTTGAAGAGTGGAAAAAAGCCCATGATGAACAGCAAAGTTAAATGATTCAAAGTCTGCAGTTACGGTTAAAAGTAGATGAACAGGGTCGCCTACAGGTTCAGTTACCCGAAAATTTAGCGGGGTCTGAGGTTGATGTTGTCTTGGTGTATCAATCAGTGACTCAAGAGAAAGAATCTCAATCTACAGATTTACTTGATTTGTATGGTTGTTGTGCTGATGATCCAATTGAAGTTGATAATTTGGGAGTATCCGATGCACTGGATGATAATTTGATTGGGGTGTTTGATGACTAATGATTCTCTCAAGTATTTGCTAGACACTAATGTCTGTATTCAATATTTGAATGGTCGTTCTTTATCAGTACGGGAGCGTTTGCATTCATTAACAACCAAAGATATTGCCGTTTGTTCTGTTGTTAAAAGTGAGCTTTTTTATGGTTCAATGCGGAGCAATAATCCGAGTAAAAACCTAGAGCAGCAAAAGAAATTTCTCAATCAATTTCTATCTTTACCGTTTGATGATAACTGCGCGGAGGTTTACGGAAAGATTCGTGCAGAGTTGGCAAAAGTAGGGACTCCTATTGGTTCTAATGATTTACAAATTGCTTCTATCGCGTTAGTAAATGACTTGAATTTGGTAACGCATAATATTGGAGAGTTTGAACGGATTAAGGGGTTAAAGGTTGAGGATTGGGAGGAAAGTTAATGGGACAATATAAGGAGTATGAACAGTATAAAAATTCTGGTGTTAAGTGGTTGGGGAAAATTCCTGAACATTGGAAAAAAAGTATAATTGGATATTATTTTGATATTCAGTTAGGAAAAATGCTTCAGAATGAACCTGAATCTATAAAAGATGAAGAAGTTTTTTATTTAAAGGCTCTCCATGTCCAATGGGATAAAGTTACTATTAGCGACTTGCCTAAAATGTGGGCATCTCCAACAGATAAAGAAAAATATGGTGTTAGTAATGGCGATCTTTTAATTTGTGAGGGGGGTGAAGTTGGTCGCGCTAATTTATTAAGCGGAATCAAAGAAGATTGTATTATTCAAAATGCACTGCATAGAGTTCGACCTTCTAATCAATCTAGTGTGGACTATTTAAACTATTTAATGCGACACATTGCAGATGCTAAGTGGTTTGACCTTTTATGCAATAAAGCTACCATTTCTCATTTGACTAGCGAGAAATTACGGGCTATTGCTTTTCCTGTTCCTCCACTCTCTGAACAAAAACAGATCGCGCAATTCCTAGACTCTAAAACCGCCCAAATTGATGCGCTGATTGCTAAAAAAGAAGCCCTCCTCGAAAAGTTATCCGAGCAGCGATCGGCTATCATTACCCAAGCGGTTACTAAAGGACTTGATCCAACTGTCCCCATGAAAGATTCTGGGATCGAGTGGTTAGGTGAAATTCCTAAACATTGGAAAGTTATTCGTACAAAATTTTTGGTTACTTACATTGGAAGTGGAAAAACACCAAGAGGGGGTTCAGAAGTTTATATCGATAATGGAATTATTTTATTGCGAAGTCAAAATATCCATGATGAGGGTTTAAGATTAGATGAAGTTGTTCATATCACAGATGAAGCCGACACTTTACAAGCCAGTAGTAGAGTAAAACCGCAGGATGTTTTATTAAATATTACTGGTGCGTCAATTGG
>JAVLCL010000181.1:0-6653 GCA_031580825.1 Halothece sp. Uz-M2-17 | reverse complement strand
GCAATTGCTAAAATTGATTATATATTGTTCTATCATAGCGTTATTGAATTCCAGCGCGATCGTAAGAATTGCTAGATTTAATTTTAAGTTTCAAAAGAAAGTTTTTCCCCAAATGTTTGTTTCCAATCTTGATTAAATTGATCAACTGTCGTTTCAATCACAGGATGATTAAATAGTTGCTCAGCAACATTAACGGGAAGAGTAACTGCTGCTACCCCTATTTTCATCACTCCTACCACCTGCTGAACACTTTTAAAGCTAGCAGCTAAGATTTGACTCGGTAATTCGTACTGATCTAAGAGTGCTTGTAAATCAGCAACCGTTCTCAGACCATCGCTACCTATTGTATCAATGCGATTAACATAGGGAGCAAGATAATCTGCACCACATAAAGCTGCGGTCAACCCTTGTTGTACCGTATAGATAACAGTTGCTAACACTTTAATCTGCTGTTTTTTTAGTTCTCTAATGGCAATTAAACCTTGTTCTGTTGCTGGAATTTTAACCACAATATTATAGGGAAGCTGAGCAAGTTTTAAGGCTTCAGTTACCATATCTTCTGCAGATCGACTAATCACTTGGACATGAAAACAAGCTGGATCTCCTAAAACCTCTCTCAATTCAGATAAACTTTGATGCACTCCCCTTTCTGAGTTTGCCAAAATGGTTGGGTTTGTGGTTATTCCTTGCAGTGGAATACATTTTGCTAAACGCTTAACTTGTTCCACATCAGCAGTATCTAAATAAATTTCTATCATAATCATTAAAACTAGAAAAAACTCACTAAAATTATATCAGAACCTTGAATTGCTTATTCATTGGCTTGATCTAATTCAGTCAAAAAAAGCAATAATTGCAGCAGTAAAATACTTCTCAGTATTCTTTCATCTCACTTTAACCAACATTTCAGAAAATTAAAGCAAAATCATAATTAATTATGTGAAGTGATGTGACTAATTCTACTTCTTAATTTTAATTAGAATCAGTTGAGAGGACTTAATCTAATATTAACTATAGCAATCAGCAATGATTCATGAGAAATTTTTGGGGCAAATTGCCTGTTGCCTATTGCCTATTGCCTTAAACCAGAATTGCTCTCTCACAACTGATTCCAGACTGCTATAGACTCTTTTCTGCTTCCTATCAGAATCAAGGAAATGACAATAATTACCATGAAAAGACTAACAAAAATTGCTTTAGGGAGTGTCTCTTTGCTTACCCTCACCTTAGGAGGAATGGTTGTCCAAGCTGGAGGTTGGGATAACTTTAAGTTGCAATACTTTTACTTAACCTCTATTTTTCATAATCAAAGCAAAGAACTCAATGATATTGAAAAACAAAATAGTAAGCCAATTATAGAAACAACTCGTATTAACCTTGATCATTTATTTAATGGTGGTCCACCAAAAGATGGTATTCCAAGTATAGACAATCCTAAATTCGATACGGCTAACTCAACCCCTTTCAAGGAAAAAGAAACAGTGATTGGTGTTGTTATAAATGGGGAAGCAAAAGCCTATCCTTATAAAATTATGAATTGGCACGAAATTGTTAATGATACTATTGGCGGGATTAATATTAGTATCACTTATTGCCCCTTATGCGATACAATCGCAGCATTCACACGAGGAAATAGCACCTTTGGGGTTTCTGGAAAATTATATCAGAGTTGTCTAGTTATGTACGATCGCGCGGATGATACCCTCTACGCACAACCGTGGACTTTAGGAATTGTTGGTGCGAGAGTTAATCATAGTTTAGAACGTATTCCTGCTGTCAAAACGACTTTAGGAAACTGGCTAGAAAAACACCCCAATAGCAAAATTCTCGCTACCGATACAGGCTACAATCGCAACTATGAACGCTATCCTTACGGCAGTTATTATACAGATAATCGAATCATTTTTTCCGTTCGCAATCAAGACCAACGAGATTTACATCCGAAAGCAATTGTTAGTTATATTTGGGAAAGCAGTAAGGAAACTCCAAAAGGAAAATTTGGCGGTGCAAGTCAACAGTTTTCCCACCAAGAAATGCAGGAAGTAGGAGAGAGAACAGTTCAGTTTAATGGGCGCAAAGTCAAGGCGTATTGGGATCAAGAATTAGAAACTGTTATTGTTGAAGAGATAGATGGAACACGCATTCCCAGTTCCCCAGCTTTTGCTTTTGTTTATCCTGCCTTTTTTGGTGAAGATTAATATTCTAAAATAAATCCCCTATTCAAATCAAAATTTTGAACAGGGGAAAAGATCAGTCATTACATGACTGATGCCACATTAAGCATTCACTTTAACTTTGACTGCTTTTTGTTTCATTTCTTCGACTTTTGGAAGGGTTAACTCTAAAACCCCATTTTTATATTCAGCTTCAACTTCATTATGATTAATACGAGTGGATAATGGAATCACTCGTTGGAAACTGCCATAACGAAATTCAGTGCGTTTCATTCCTTTTTCTTCTGTTTTAGATTCTGACTTACGTTCGCCACGAATCGAAACAGATTCTGCACTGGCTTGAATATCAATATCTTCAGGATTAATGCCAGGAACTTCTAAGCGAATGTGAACCGCTTCATCAGTTTCTTCCATTTCTACAGGAGGGATAAAACTGGTTAAACCATTACTTTTAGGGGCTAAAGAACTATAGCCAAAATTATCAAAAACACGGTTCATTTCTTGTTGAAGCTCATCAAGTTCACGGAACGGTTGCCAACGAATTAAAGCCATGATATTGCCTCCAAATATGAATAACCAATTATGTAGAAACTCGAAGCGAAAATTAATTTCTACATCTCTAATATAAGCAACCTTGAACAGAAAGAAGTACGGCTCTATCTCCTGTGACTACCGCAATATCCGAACGAATTTGAGAGTTTGAGAACGTTAACTTTCTTAAAGGATTCATTTAATAGAAATGGTAAACTAAAACACAGTGAAAACAAGAGAGAATACCGTGGAAACTAAGCAAAAATACGTTCTTGCCCTCGACTTAGGAACAACTGGAAATCGTGCCATTCTCTTTGATGCCAATGGAGAAGTGGTAGGACAATCTTATGGAGAATTAACTCAATATTATCCCCATCCCGGTTGGCTAGAACACGATCCGATGGAGATTTGGCATGATACTCGTAGCTGTATGGAGCAGGTTTTCAGAAGTACCGGAGTTTCTCCGCAAGAAGTGGCAGCAGCAGGGTTAACGGTGCAACGAGAAACTTGTTTACTGTGGGATAAAACGACAGGAGAACCTTTACATAAAGCAATTGTTTGGCAAGATCGGCGTACTGCTCAAAACTGTCGAGAATTAACCGAAAAAGGCTATGCTGAAAAAATTCAAGAAAGTACCGGTTTAGTCTTAGATGCTTATTTTTCGGCGAGTAAGTTGGCGTGGTTACTGGATTGGGTTAAACAAAATCAGCCAGAAGTGAATTTAGATAAGGTTTTAGCAGGAACAGTTGACACTTGGATTCTTTGGAATTTAACCGGAAGACGGGTGCATGGTACGGATCATAGTAACGCCAGTCGGACAATGTTGATGAATTTAGGGACTCATGACTGGGATCCCGAGTTATTAGACTTATTCAGTATCCCCGCTCATTTAATGCCCGAAATTCGTTCCAGTTTAGGGGATTTTGGGGCAATTGATGAAGAAATTCTCGGGACAGAAATTCCGATTCGCGCTGTGTTTGGGGATCAACAAGCAGCCTTGTTTGCCCACGGCTGTAATCAAAAGGGAATGCTGAAATGTACGTATGGCACAGGTTGTTTCTTAATTTCTCAGAGTGGACAAGAATTAACGCGATCGCGCAATCAACTCCTCTCAACAGTGGCCTGGAGTGAAGCCAAGGGTGGACAACCCGTTACTAACTATGCCTTAGAGGGAGCCATGTTCACCACAGGGGCTTGTATTCAGTGGTTGCGTGATGGACTGAAACTGATTAAATCGGCACCAGAAACGGAAATCTTAGCCCGTGAAGTTGAAGATACCGATGGCGTTTATTTTGTTCCTGCCTTAAGTGGTCTTGGTGCGCCTCATTGGGATATGAGTGCCAGAGGGGGATTTTTGGGGCTTACCGGCGGTGTACAACGCGAACACATGGTGAGATCCGTTTTAGAATCTATTGCTTACCAAGTGAAAGAAGTTGTGGATGCGATGAATAAAGATGGCGATACTCCCATCTCTCTTTTAAAAGTGGATGGAGGCGCTTCTCAAAATAACTTCTTAATGGAGTTTCAAGCCGATGTCTTAGGGATTCCGGTGGAACGTCCCGCCATTTTAGATGCAACGGCACAAGGGGCTGCTTTTGGGGCGGGTTTAGCCGTTGGTTTCTGGAATGATTATGATGAATTGGTTGCCAAACGGAAGCGCGATCGTAGCTTTATTCCTAGCAAGAATCAACATAAAGCTCAAGATAACTTTGCCATGTGGCAAAAAGCTGTAGAACGCGCCAAAAACTGGACAGATTGACACTCATTGGAAAATGTAGGAAGAGGGGATAGGGAACTGAAAATTCACCTTGTCTCCTGATCTCCTCCTCTTCGCGATCTTGATTAAACGGTCTGGGCTTCACTTAAGCCAGGATAAGCAACGCGAGTTCCCCCTAAACCACAGTAGCCGTTGGGATTTTTTGCTAAATACTGTTGATGGTAGTCTTCTGCGTAATAAAATTCTGGCGCATCAACAATTTCTGTGGTGATATTGCCGTAGCCTTTTGCCATCAACGCTTTTTCATATACATCTTTGGAGGCTTCTGCTAAGCGTCGTTGTTCATCGTTATAAACGTAAATGCCAGACCGATATTGCGTCCCCACATCATTACCTTGACGCATTCCTTGGGTGGGGTCATGGTTTTCCCAGAAGGTTTTTAAAAGGGTTTCATAACTAATGACTTTCGGATCATAAACCACCCGCACTACTTCATTATGCCCTGTCATTCCCGTGCAAACTTCCTGATAGGTGGGGTTTGGGGTCATTCCTGCTGCATACCCCACGGCGGTACTGTAAACCCCGGAAAGTTGCCAAAAGGCTTTTTCTGCCCCCCAAAAGCAACCCATACCAAATAAAGCGAGTTCCATCCCTTCTGGAAAGGGAGGCTGGAGTGGATTACCGTTGACATAATGTTTGTTGGTGATGGGCATTGCTTCCTCTCGCCCCGGTAATGCGTCCTCACGATTGGGAAGACTGAGTTTTTTACCAAAACCGAATAAACTCATAAGATTCATCTTGCTTAATATTTTCCTCTGCTCCTCTATTGTGACTTATAGTTTGGGTTGCTTTTTCAACCATTGGACTTAAACAATACTCAGTTTGCTAAAGTAGAGGGTAGAAAAACGCTGGTGAACCTAGGGAATATGACACAAGCAACTCAGTCCCAACAACAAGGAATTCAACTGTCAGAAACTGCCCTGACGCATTTAACGAAATTACGAGAAGAACAAGGAACAGACCTCTGCTTAAGAGTGGGTGTTCGTAACGGCGGGTGTTCTGGAATGTCTTATATGATGGATTTTGAAGACCCCAGTAATGTCCGTGAAGATGACGAGGTCTTTGATTACAATGGCTTTAAAATTATCTGTGATCCGAAGAGTTTACTCTACATTTACGGATTGCAACTCGATTATAGTAATGCTTTAATCGGCGGTGGTTTTCAGTTTACTAACCCCAACGCCTCTCAAACCTGCGGTTGCGGGAAGTCTTTTGGTGTCTAAAACCATTTTTTGCTAAAGTAGCATCTGGGCAGACAGTGTCAATTGTCTGCTCTTTTGTATTGAGGAGCAAAATTAAGGTATGAGTGAGTCGATTAATGAGTTATACGATCAAGGGTTAGAAAAATATCAAGCGGGAGAACCGATTGCAGACTTGATTGAATATTTTCGAGATTTGCGCGATCGCGCTCCCAAGAATTCTGCAGTCTGGTGTAGTCTTGCCTGGTTGTATTTATTAGCCGATAAACCCAACTCTGCCCTGAAAGCAGCCCAAAAAAGCGTTAAATTAGATCAACAAGCCCCACAAGCTCGGATCAATCTCGCGATCGCGCTGTTAGAGGCGGGAAAATCCGGCGTTCGAGAACAAGTAGAAGCAGCCCAAGAAGTGATTGGCATGAGTTCACAATTGCGAGAAGAAATTATCAAAAATCTGGATGATGGCTTAGCGAGAAAACCAGATTGGAAAGCAGTGACACGAGTGAAAAACTGGATTAGCGAATAAGTCCGATGATCCTCTCAGTAAAGATTCAGATTCATCTGAGTTAATTACGGATGGTGAGTGTGAACCCAATTGGAATAATGAATCGAAACAACATTTTCAAGTCCCTTTTTTTAGGGCTTTTTACAGCTTTAGTCATTATTGCTTGTGTTCCCACAGGAAATAACGAATCCGGAGGACAACCGACGATTAAATTTGGAGTTGGTCCTTATTTTCCTACTCCGGGGGAAACTCGGGAACAATTTAATCCCCTCTTTGAAAAAATAGCAGCAGCCGTAGATGCAGAAGCTGATGTAACGGTAACTGAAGACTGGGTTGGGATCTCAGAAGCGTTACGTTCAGGAACGTTAGATGTCGCTTGGTTAGGACCTTGGGGCTATGTTCTCGCTAATCATAATTCTCCAGAGATTAACGCGATTGCAACGGTTAAATATAATGGCGATCCCGTTTAC
>JAVLCL010000180.1:247-6663 GCA_031580825.1 Halothece sp. Uz-M2-17 | reverse complement strand
GATTAGCAATTCCGAGCAATATTGAATTAAAGGAGTGATTGAGAATGGAAGATAAAACAAAACAAATGGAATGGGAAGATGATGATGTTATTGCATTTTCAGATAAAAACATAATTAAGCTATCTGAAATGATATCGGTAATTAAAGAAGCAGCCACTAATAATGATTATTTAAGTAGTAATATTAAAGCAGCATTAAGAGAAAGATTAAAACTTTCTGATGAAGTAGATAATATTGACTACAGAAAATGGTTTGAAGATGGTGTTGATTGTAAAATTATGCGAGCTTATGATTCTAAAGGATGGCAAAAAGGCAAAATCCGTGTCAAATTGAGTATTGAATTTGAGATCTTGGAAGAAATCAATCAAACTGATTCTCCTTTAAATAATTTTCGTTAGCAATAATTGAGAAGAGATTTTTAATATGAATGGACGACCAGAACAATTAAATGGTGATGAAGTGATTAATCTGAAACAGACATTGATTGATCATGATACTTTTAAATCCAGTCAATTTTTCGATGAGCTTAAAAAAGTTATAAGTAATGTAAGCAAAAAAGCAATTCCGCACGGTGAACTTCCAGTATGGTTAACACATGGTATCAAGTGTCACGTTTTATCTCCCAATAAGAATTGGCGAGAAGGAAAATTAAAAATTAGACTTGAACTAGAATTTATCCCTGATGAACCTGATCTAGAAGAAGAAAACAAGACACCAGAAAATCAATCCTTAAATGACTTTCGGAATTAACATACAACTGTCGGTTGGGTGAAGTCTGAACCTAGACCGATACCACTAAAATTGTAAGTGAGAAATTTAAGAGTTGAGTTTCATTTTTACCCAAGCTAATTGATTATATTGAAGGAGTAATTACAAATGGAAAAACAATATAAGAAAGTTGAATGGGGAGAAGAAGATGTGATTGCTTTTCGTGGTGATCAGCTTAAAAAATCTAAATCCATTTTAGAAACTTTAAAACATTCAATTAGATATGACAGTTGGGGAAAAGAGTTAACTCAAACCTTTTCTACCAAATTAAACATTAATAGTAAAAATGTTATTGTTGGCAATAACTCTGAGCCTTTTTCTAAATGGTTTGAAGATGGCGTTGATTGTAAAATCATGCGGGCTTATGATTCTAAAGGGTGGCGCAAAGGAAAAATTCGTGTCAAACTAACTGTTGAATTTGAACTCTGGGAAGAAACAGATGAATCTGATTCTCCTTTAGATAATTTTCGTGAACAATAACTTAAGAGGTAGTTAATATGAGTGATAATCGAGAATCTTTAGAGGGTAATGAAGTAATTTCGATGCCCCAAAGTTTATTAATAGACAATTTTTAATTTTTTAATTCTCTGTGTCCTCTGTAACTCTGTGGTTCAATTTATAGAAATCGTTATCGGAAATAGTAAACAGTCAGTAATGTAATTAAGAGGTTACAATGATCAGTGATTTCACGAATCAACTAAGTCAGGATGATATTGTCTTTTTTGAAAAGAAGGAAACTTACTTATTTACTAAAACCTTTAAAGTTAGTGATTTTATTATTTGGATTTTTGAAAAATTAATACGTGGGATGAATGTACGAGAGGAAGAAGAAGCAAGTGAATTAACAACAGAGGGACTCAGTTGTTATGTTTTACAGCCAGGTCAACAGTGGAAGAAAGGAAAAATTAGAATTGCTATTGAATTTATTCCTGATGAAGTTGAATCCCCTTTAGATGATGTACGTCAAGGAAGTAATTAGAATGAGTCGTAATCGCTTCCAGAAGAAAACATCGCGCATTTCCATCCCACCAGAAGTGAGAAATTATATCTTCCAACGGGATAACTATCAATGTTGTAGTTGTGGGAAAACAGAAAAACAAACTATATTAGAAGTGGATCATATTATTCCTATTGCTAATGGTGGCTCAAATGATATCAGCAATTTACAAACCTTATGTCGGGGTTGTAATCAAAAGAAAAAACATCATTTTGATCAACGTTTTCGTCGTCACTTTTCTTAATTTAATGAAAAAGCATCTCACCTTTATTGACTGAGTTCAAGTCCCTCATATAAATCAAATAATTGGAACTCAACAGGAAGAGACGACAAAGTAATTTTATCTTCTGGATTGGTGTATTCACAAAACAGCCAACGCTGAATATCGACTTTAGAATAGTGTTCAAGATGTTGCTTATACTGATCGATCAGTAAATATTCTTGAAATGTGGAAAGACTACGATAGGCTTCAAATTTCTCATCTTTATCGTAGCTTTTAGTTGATTTGGAGAGAACTTCCGCAATCATTAAAGGATTCGTTACTGTATCATTGCGACCTTCTTGCAGTTTCACTGGATGAGAAACCACCATCACATCGGGATAAGTATAAATATTAAAATTAGGAATCCACAGCCGTTGATCAGCAACAAAAATACTATAAGGTTGACCGCGAAGATTGACTCTTAGTAACGCATTAAGAATACTTGCAATCTCATTATGATTTGGTGTTCCCCCAGTCATGGGAATAATTTCCCCATCAAAATACTCATGGCGTTGTTCAGATTGGGTTTCCAATTCCAAATAGGCTTCTGGGGAATAGATTTTTCCTTCTAATTGCGTAATCATTTCATTCTTTATTGAAGCATTCCATGGAATATCTTGAAAGTTATTCGTTATCGGTTTTGTGGTCAGTGATTACTGGTCACTGTTTAATCTTTCCAAGCAGGATGATTCATCAAGGAAGCAAACTCACGCACCCCTCGCAGCTGATTCGATAGGGGAAGATGCCCTAAGGGCGCGCTAAGATCCCAGATAAACTCGTTGGGATAGCGTGTCCAAAGATTTCCTTTTTTCCAACCAATTTTTGTCCAGAGTTTCGGGAAGTCTTGTCCGAGAGATAACCAGATTTTTCGCTGTACCGAAAAGCCAAATTTTCCCTGAGAATGAACATACCATAACTGATCCATGGTTTTTAAGTCCGTGCTGGGAAAGTTCTCCACTTCGGTAAAATAAATCCATTTCCGTTGCATGGCTTGTTCACCTGCTAACTCACAGCGTTTGGTCAAGGTTAATCGATCGGCTTCTTGAAAGTCTCGTTGCACTAACGCCAGTTGTATGGGGGAATAGTCAATATTCCGTTCACTTTTAAGCGGAATCACCCCTTCTGGGAACTTCTCTTGTAAAAAGGCTTCCGTTTTCAGTTGTGTCGCCGTATATAGCTCAATATAGGCTTCTCCCACTGCAGGCGTGGGGTTCTGTCCTTCTTTCTCTAAAAAGGTCATTAAAACCTCTAAACCCGCTTCTCCAGCGTTCGCCAGTTCGGAGATAATCGGAAGTTGCTTTTTGACGGGTTGCGAAAAGAGTTTTTCTTGTAATTCAGCAATTTGATCGGTGGAAGGAGAATTTACGTTATCCATTTCAGCTTTACGAAGACGACTAGCCATCATCCATCATAATGGTCTGAAACCGATTTCCTCACATAAGCCAGTGCAAACCGTTCAATTCCTGCTAAGTCTTTATGAATCGCAATGAGGTGATAATGACCGTTCTCAGTGAGTAATTTTTTGACCGCATCGCCTTGTCTAGCTTCCATTTCCACTAGCCACAACCCCCCAGAATGAAGAAATTGCGGGGCGGTGTTCACTAAATGACGAATTGCCTCTAAACCATCATTTCCCCCGTCTAAAGCGGTTAAGGGTTCATGCTGTCTCACTTCGGGTTGCAGTTCTGCTAAGGTTGCAGTGGGAATATACGGGGGATTCGAGACCATGACACTAATTTTCCCTTGCAGGTGGCTGAGGGGAGAAAACCAAGATCCTTGATGGAATTCAATTTGATTGACCAAACCCAGATTTTCAGCATTTTCTCTGGCGATGGTTAAAGCCTCTGGAGAGTTATCAACCGCGTGAATTTTGGCGTTAGGGAGAGCTTTAGCTAAAGAGAGCGCGATCGCGCCGGTTCCGGTTCCTAAATCGACCCAATGTCCGGTTGAAAACGCTTCAGCGCCATAATTGAGAGCTAATTCCACCAGCATTTCGGTTTCCGGTCGGGGAATCAACACCGCCGGAGATACTTTCAATATTAAATCTCGCCAAGGGGTTTCTCCGACGAGATATTGCACGGGAATTCGGTCTTGCAGCCGTTTTTCCCACAGTTGCTTCAGTTCAGAAAAAGAAACTCGCAGGGGAATTTCCGCATCAGTTTTATAGCTTTCTAAGCGCAAACTGAGGGGACTCAACCCAGCGAGACTTTGTAATAACCAATCCACTTCTTGGGGAGGAATGGAAAGCGCGATCGCGCTTTTTTTACTTTCCTCTCGCCAACGCGCTAACTCCAGACCAGACACCATTTCCCTTTAATTTACTGTCCTTGTTGTGAGTTTTGTTGAGAGACAGACTGCAAGAATTGTAAAGATTCTTCAGAAGGAACTAAAACCACTTGTTTCAGTTGTTCATCATTTTTTTCTTCTAAGGTCTGAATCATGCTTTGCAAGGTTACCACATCAATCTGTACCGATTGCGCTTGATCCGGTTGATTTTCTTTAAATTTCTCAACCATCTGTTGCAGTTGACTCTTTTCAAAGAACATGGGAATCATTTGTTGACCCTCACGTTCTACCATTAAGTAGCCTTCATTTTCACCGCCACGGGCAATAAACAGGGGAACACCAGAGAAGTTTTCGACTTGTTGACCTTGTGACTGTAACAGAGACATCGCAGATTCTACTTCTTTTTCCATCGGAACAAAAGCAAAATCTAACCCATCGGGTTTACTTTCATTTTGTTGATCTAGTTCATACACTCGTCCTAAAGAAAGGGCGACGACTTGCACTTGTTGTCCTAATTCTGGATTTTCCTTTTTCAAACGTCCCACAAATTCTTGGGCATCCTGTTGACTCATAAATACCCCAGCAACGCGACTATCATTTTCACCCGAGGCGACCAAGGGGGAACCATTTTCATTCGCAACTGTAAAGACAGGAACTTGCTGCAGTTTTTGAATGATTTCAGCTTGAGGTAAAGCAAGACTATCCGGCATCATCCCGAATAAGACACCAGCGATTGCACTACTGCATAATCCTAGACGAATTCCCCAGTTTTTTAAAAAAGTCATTATGATTTAACCTAATTCATTACAAGTGTTACTTTATATTCTGACGAATAACTTATCCTTTGTGTAGGTTATTTCGTGATAGTTTCTCAATTGTCACTTAAAACTTCGTTTTTGATTACTTGTTATTTGTTCTTCGTTGTTTAATTATCATTGGTTGACTAACATGACACCGCCCGAAGGAACGATTGTAATTCCTCTCCGCACTGGCTGAACTGGGGGTTGTGATGCTAATTTTAGTTGTAAATTAGCGAAAATTGTCCCAAAAATTAGTTTCATTTCATATAACGAAAATGCTGCACCAATACAAGCCCGGTTTCCGCCTCCAAAAGGAAAATATTGATAAGCACTAAACTGATTTTCCAGAAAACGCTCAGGTCGAAAACGATGATGATCGGAAAAGGTTTCTTCCCGATGATGGGCTAAATAAATACAGGGAACTAAAATGGTTTCTGGTGAAAATGACTGATAATGAAGCTGAATTGTTTCCCTGACGACTCTCGGTTGAGAAATCAAGGCAATAGGATATAATCTTAATGTTTCTTTACAAATTGCCTCTAAATAGGGTAAATTAATTAAGGCTTGGGGGGAGGGAGAAGATCCGAACGGTTGCATTTCCGTGCATAATTTGCTCCATACATCTGGGGAAGAATAAACCCAATAAAACATCCAAGCCAGAGACGAAGCGGTGGTTTCATGACCTAAAAATAATAGGGTAATCAGTTGATCTCGCAACTCTTGATCACTCATCCCATTGCCATTTTCATCTTCAGCCGATAGGAGTAAACTTAGAATATCCGTTTGTTGGGAATAGTCTTGTTGGCGACGATCTTGAATTTCAGCATAAATTAAATTGTCGATCGCGCTTTGCTTGCGAACAAAATGTCCCCAAGGGCTATACTTTCCCAAATCAATTTGTAACGGCGGGAAGAAAAACAAACTGGAATAAAGGGGATTTGTAATTGCCTCTAATAGTTCAGAAATTAACTTCTCTAATTTTTGACAACGACTCCCTTCTTTCAGACCAAACACAACCCGCAAAATCACTTTTAATGTAATTTGAGCCATTAATTTCCGGCTGGAAAAAGGCTGATTTTTAGGCAGAGTGGGTAAAACTTCTTCTGTTAATTCACAGATAACATTTTGATAGAAGTGCATCCGTTTTCCATGGAGAGGGGGAATTAATAACTTGCGCTGTCGTAAATGATCTTTTCCATTTAACATAATCAGCGATTTATCGCCAGTAAATGGACGAAAAACATGAGTAATTTTTCCCAATTGAAATTGTCCAGAAGGGGCGGTGAAAATGGTTTCAAGGGCT
>JAVLCL010000180.1:0-237 GCA_031580825.1 Halothece sp. Uz-M2-17 | reverse complement strand
AATTTTGGCGGAAAAGAAATCGCCATAACGGCATTGATATTTTTCAAAAAAGCGAATTGGGTTTGCAATCAGTTCTAAAGTCTGCAATAGGGGAGGGGTTTCTAAACCAGGAATGGTCTGCTTCATAGCGTTACACGATACAAGTTCGACAAGCTGTCTTTTGACGAAGGGACAAGCAATCACTTATGCTCTTATAGCACTTCTTATATAAAAAACAGAAGCAATGGCACTGTCCCT
>JAVLCL010000179.1:0-6664 GCA_031580825.1 Halothece sp. Uz-M2-17 | reverse complement strand
CAACGGGGGCGATTTTGTAAATTTGAGGTACGATAACGAAATTCCAAGTCAGAGGGAGTGAGATTTTCCAGTTTACCGTCTGCAGTTGCCACAATCACTTCTAGTAAGGCATCCCCCATACAAGCCCCATGCGCCCCTGCATTCATCACTACTGAACCGCCAACCGTTCCGGGAATCCCAACTGCCCACTCTAAGCCACTCCAACCTCGCTTAGCTGCTTTCCAAGCCACAGTTGCTAGAGGCATTCCAGCTGCTGCCGTAATCGTGGTTCTGTTTTCGTCAATGTTTAAGTTGCGGAAGTGACGAGCACTAATAACTAAACCGGGTAAACCGCGATCGCTGATTAGTAAATTCGATCCTCCGCCTAAGAAAGTAACCGGTAAGTGTTTCTCTTTTGCCCATTGCAAACTGGCTTGTAACTGCTCATGGTCTTTCGGGGCAACATACCAGTCGGCAGTTCCTCCCACTCGTAACGAGGTATGAGGGGCGAGATCAACTTGAGATTGCAAAATGCAATGTGTATCAGGAATATAGAGTGTCATGCTGCTTTTGTCTCCGTTACATGGGTCATCGTTTCAGGGATGATTTGGTTGAGATTTCCTGCACCGAGAAAAAGCGCAATATCCCCAGGACGCAAGATTTCTCTTAAGCGATGTGATAAAGAGGATAAATCCTGATGATAAATAACATCTGGGTGATGTTGAGTCATGAGTTGGGCTAATTGTTCCCCATTGATATCCGTTGGTGATTCTCCAGCACTATAAATATCAGTTAACACCACTAAATCAGCAGCTTTGAAAGCTGTGGCAAATTCTTGTAAAAAAGCAGCGGTGCGACTGTAACGATGCGGTTGGAAAATGGCGACTAAACGTTGGGCTTCTTGAGTTTCTACTCTTAATTTTGCTCCGGCAAGAGTTGCAATTAATTCACTGGGATGATGAGCATAGTCATCAACAAAAAGAATGCCATTTTCTTCGCCATAGATTTCAAAGCGTCGTTTTGCTCCGGTAAATTGCGCGATCGCGCGAGCGATGACCTTAAATTCAATCCCAATTTTCCGCGCTGCTGCAATGACAGCTAAAGCATTACTTAAATTATGACAACCTAATAATTTTAATTGTAATTCCCCGAGTGCTGTCCCCCGTTCCCAAACGGTTGCTTTTGTCCCATAGGCATGATAGACCACATCTGTTACACTATAATCTGCTTCTTGGTCACAATTTAAACTATATGTAATATCAGGTTGTAAAGTGTCGCGTACGGTCGGACAGTCAATACATCCCACTAAAGTTTGGGTTTGTTGAGCAAAGGTTTGAAAAATATCCACCACTGCTGATAAACTTTGATAGTGGTCAGGATGATCTAATTCAATATTAGTGACGATTCCGATCGCGGGCTTTAATTTGACCAAAGAGCCATCTGATTCATCTGCTTCCGCCACTAAATAGCGTCCTTCACCAACCCGAGCATTCCCTTCCCAAGCAGCCACTTCTCCCCCAACCACCACAGTGGGATCAACCCCAGCCTCTAACAAGACATAAGCCAATAAACTACTGGTGGTTGTTTTACCATGTGTTCCTGCTACCGCAATACTTTCATATTCCGCCACTAACCCAGCAAGAACATCTGAGCGATGAAAAATCGGACAGCCTCGTGTTAAAGCAGCTTGATATTCACTATTATCTGGGTGAATTGCGGTTGAGCAAATTACCTGTGGCAAGGAGTTTTCCTCATTCCAAGCTGCTGTCGTCCTGTGTTGAGAAGATAAAAAATAATCTAAATTTTTTCCATCCTGAGACGAGAAAATATGTGCTCCTACTGCCTGTAAACGCTCTGTAATCGGACTCGAACGTAAATCTGACCCTGTAATCGGAAGATGCCGTTTAGCGAGAATATAAGCTAAAGCTGACATTCCGATTCCACCAATACCAATAAAATGAAAGGGCTTACCCTTGAAATCAATTGAATTTGACCAACTCATTAAACTTCCACCACACCCAAACGTATATTCTTTATAATGAAACGCCATCTGAGTTAGGAGAATTAAATTTTCAATTCCTAACCCATAATTAATGACGACTAAGAAGAGAAACCAGTAGCCTGCTCTCACACATCTCAGATCGCTTGTCCTGATTAATCAACAATAATAATGTGTTTCTTTGTGAGCAGCGACACTCAATGGAGTCGGCAGTTGACGTTCTCCATTGGTTTTTCTTCGAGAATTCCGACTCAGATATAAACAAAAACTAACGACGTTGTCAAGTTTAAAACAATGATTGCCGAGGAAATAAAAGTTTATTTTGGAAAAAGCCCGAATCCGTTGTAAAAAACCAATGATCGTTATCTTTTGTATGGTACAGACTTTACGGTATGATCAGTGTCGTTAAGAATAAATTAATGTTATCGAGCTTCATTAAGGGGGCGAATAGATAGTGATTAGAGTAGCCATTAACGGATTCGGGCGCATTGGACGTAACTTTTTACGTTGCTGGTTAGAACGTGAAAATACAGGATTAGAAGTCGTTGGTCTTAACGATACCTCTGACCCCAAGACCAATGCCCATTTGCTTAAATATGACTCCATGTTGGGGAATCTGAAAGCAGATATTACCCACGACGAAGATACCATCACAGTTAACGGAAAAACCATCAAGTGTTGCTCTGATCGCAATCCCATGAACTTACCTTGGGATTCTTGGAATATTGACCTCGTTGTTGAGTCAACAGGTGTTTTCACCTCCGAAGAGAAAGCCTCTCAACACATTGCAGCCGGAGCAAAGAAAGTTCTGATTACTGCCCCTGGTAAGGGAGGAAATATTGGTACTTATGTGGTTGGGGTTAACCATGAAGAGTATGAGCACGATAAGCATAATGTCGTCAGTAATGCAAGCTGCACCACAAACTGCTTAGCACCCGTTGTAAAAGTCCTTCATGAAAACTTTGGGATTGTCAAAGGGACAATGACCACAACCCATAGTTATACTGGTGACCAGCGCATTCTCGATGCCAGCCACCGTGACCTCCGTCGAGCAAGAGCAGCAGCGGTTAATATCGTTCCAACTAGCACTGGTGCTGCCAAAGCAGTTGCTTTAGTCATTCCTGAGTTAGAAGGAAAACTGAGTGGTCTGGCGATGCGGGTTCCCACCCCTAACGTTTCCGTTGTTGACTTTGTGGCTCAAGTTGAAAAACCAACCATCGCTGAACAAGTTAATGAAGTCCTTCACGAAGCAGCGAATACTTCGATGAAAGGGATTATTGAATATACCGACCTGCCTCTCGTTTCTTCTGATTATCGGGGTAATGATGCTTCTTCCATTGTTGATAGTAACTTCACAATGGTAATGAACGGTGACTTAGTTAAGGTAATTGCTTGGTACGACAATGAATGGGGCTACTCTCAGCGCGTTGTTGATTTGGCGGAAGTGGTTTCTCAAAAATGGAAAGCCTAACCCGCTTTTTGAGCAATTGTTAGCAATTTAATCAGCCGTGGGGACTATCCTCACGGTTTTTATTGGGAATTTTGGCATAAGATAGGGGTACAACCTTAGAATGATGTTCATTTATAACCATGCTCCAAGATTCTACAGCCGTTCGTCACTATCAACATTTAACTGATGCGATGGTTGATTATTGGCATCGCGGTTATCGCTTTAATGAACTGCGACTTTATGTCGATGGTTACCTTGCGGGTTTACGCTCAGCCAATATTCTCGAACCCTATCAACTTAATCGGTTAGAAGAAGAAGCCATCAGGTTTTTGCGCGATCGATCTAATTTTGAAGAGGTTTTACCAGAACCGGACTTCTACTAGCTGTTTTCATCCCACAAGCAGTAACTAGTGATTAATCCGAATTAAGGAGTCACTAGTTACTATTCCTGATTATTGTGTTTTATGAAGCAAGAGCGACTTCTAACATTTGTTGTAACTCATTATTTTGATAGAGTTCAATCATAATGTCACAACCGCCCACAAACTCTCCGTTTAAGTAAACTTGCGGGATGGTTGGCCAATTAGAATATTCTTTGATCCCTTGACGAACTTCGGGATCCTCTAAAATGTCATATGTTTCGTAAGGGACACCCATGACATTTAAAATTTGTACGACATTATTAGAAAACCCACATTGAGGCATTAATTTTGTCCCCTTCATAAAGACAAAAACTTTATTGCTATTAATTAAATCTTCGATACGTTGTTTAACTTCCGGTGCCATAGTCAACTCAATAGTGTTCGATGTAGTTCTACAATAACTTTTAAACAGTTTGACCTGCTTGTTCCCAAGCAGCAGGGGTATAGGTTTTGAGGGCAAGGGCATGAATCGCTTCAGAAGCCATTGCTTCTTGTAACGCCCCATAAACCATTTGATGTTGCTTGACTCGTGTTTTTCCCTCAAATTCCGAGGAAATAACGAGCGCTTCTAAATGATCACCCCCACCTGTTAAATCTTGCACTTTGACTTGTGCATCAGGGAGTTGGTTTTTGATCATTGTCTCCACTTGCTCTAGGCTAATCATAATTAAAGAGGCGAGTACAAATAACGACTGTTTCCATTGTACGCTGTGAAAGGATAGCCAGATTTACTCTTTTTTTCAGGATTCGTGGCTGAAGTGACTTCAATCCAAAACACAAAGAAATGTAAAAAAATGCAAAAACTACTTAACTATAGTTCCAGAATTGAGTAATATATCTCAACAGAGTGTAATCAATAAGGATTTTAAGATGCCCTATACTGAAGAAGATGGCGGTCGCTTGAACAACTTTGCAGTACAGCCAAAGATGTATGTTGCAGATGCCCCGAATAAAAAACAAAAACGGAACTATATCATCATGGGTGCTCTTGCCCTTTTATTAATTGGTGGTTTGTTAGGGGTAACAATAGCCATTTCTTAAATCAATGGCACTTGGCTTGCATTGGGCGATATGGGTGAGGCTTGTTACTGAAATGAAAAAGTGATGTTCGTTCTCAACATTAATCAGTCTTATTTGCTGGCGATAAATTAATTCACGTTCTCTTCGCCTCTGTGTCAATTACTGAATCATAGGGCATAAAAGCGGGGCTCAATCTAATTATCCTCTGAGGGAACCCGCCCCAATTAATGATTCATCCTTGGTTCGTTTAACCCCTTTTTCCTGTGATTGGGTCTCTTAATCCTACTCACTGTCAATTAAACTTGATATCTTAGGGCTAGGTTGTCAAGAGCAATCGACTTCTAATCAGCAAGAAGAGGATAGATAAAAGATAGTGCCACTCCAGCTACTGTTGTTCATTGATGAGCGCTCAAGCTCTCAAGAGCATATCCAAAGAATTAAAAGCTACCTCAAAGCTCTCAAAGATGACTATCCCTTTGAATTGCAAATGATTAATGTTGGGGAACAACCCCATTTAGCTGAGCATTTTCGGTTAGTGGCAACCCCAGCATTAGTAAAAATTACACCACTTCCTCGTCAAACGATCGCGGGAACTAACTTAGTCGCTCAACTAGAGCAATCATGGCCCCATTGGGTAGAAAGTGCGCAACAAGAGTCATTAGAGGAAGAAACAGACTCTTCATCTGCTAATAACGAGTCAGTAACTTATTCTACAGAATTAATTCGCCTTTCTGATGAAATTTTTCATCTCAAACAAGAAAATCAAGAACTCAACGAACAAATTCGATTCAAAGACCAAGTGCTAGCAATGCTAGCCCATGATTTACGCAATCCTCTCACTGCTGCTTCCATTGCCTTAGAAACGCTAGAACTAACGGACCAAAATCCTGATCCCCAGCGCGTAGAAAAAATAAAAAAACAGATTTTTAAGCAAGCGCAAACTCAGTTTCGGATCATGAATCGGATGATTACCGATATTTTGCAAACTGCTCGTGGAAAAAATGCAGAGTTGCAAATTCATCCCCAAAAACTTAACCTACAGACTCTCGGTGATGAAATTTTAGAACAATTTGAAGAAACCTTTGCTCGTAAATCCTTATGTGTCAAAAAAGATTTACCCCAAGATGTTCCTGATGCTCATGCGGATCAAGAACTCATTCGACAGGTATGGGTTAATTTACTGGATAATGCGGTTAAATACACGCCTGATGAAGGAACGATCAAGGTTTCAATCCTCCATCGCACCTCGCAAAAGATTCAGGTAACAGTTTGTGATGATGGTCCTGGGATTCCCCCAGAACAACGAGAACAGATCTTTGAAGGTCATGTGCGTTTAAAGCGCGACGAAGCGAAGGAAGGGTATGGTTTAGGACTTTCCTTGTGTCGGCAAGTGGTACGCGCTCATTATGGGCAAATTTGGGTGGATAGCGATGCCAACCGAGGGAGTTGTTTTCACTTTACCCTACCCGTGTATTGACTGATATAGCAATCAGCAATGATTCATGAGAAATTGCCTTAAACCAGAATTGCTCTCTCACAACTGATTCCTGACTGCTATAGATGAATGAAAGTGATCCCTAACTTTGGCTTTCGATTGGGTGCGCGATCGCGCTAGTGGTAAGGTTCATCGTCAATCGGAAACGCTTGACTCCCTTGCCGATCGCGCAATTATTTTAGAAAATGATTTAGCAAATCTCTGCCACGTCCTTTTAAATGCTTAAAAAACGATCGCGCTCTTGTGATAAAAGCGCGATCAAACAGCAAGATTAAACTGCTTGCGGTTGTTGAACTTGC
>JAVLCL010000178.1:0-6686 GCA_031580825.1 Halothece sp. Uz-M2-17 | reverse complement strand
CTAGCACGGTTTCTGCGTTAGAAAAAAAAGGCTGTGCGGTGATTCAAGACCAAGAAAGACTGCGCTTTGCAGAAACTCCCGATCAACAAGCGGATCAAGCAAAAGCATTAAATTCCGCCCAACAATTCGCCCTCAATACAATTACCGCATTAACTCAATTTACAGAAGTTCTTTTGCATGGTGTTACAGGATCAGGGAAAACAGAAGTGTATTTGCAGGCGATCGCGCCGTTGTTACAATCGGGTTATTCCGCATTAATTCTCGTTCCCGAAATTGGACTCACTCCTCAATTATGCGATCGCGCGCGAGCAAGATTCGGATCGCAAGTGTGCATTTATCACAGCGGACTTTCGTCAGGGGAAAGATATGATACCTGGCGACAAATGCTGAGTGGTGAACCGCAAGTTGTTATCGGAACGCGATCGGCAATTTTTTCTCCCCTTCCCCATCTGGGACTGATTATCCTTGATGAAGAACACGACAGTAGTTTCAAACAAACCCAACGTCTCCCCACATATCATGCGCGTACTGTAGCAAAATGGCGCGCCAAACTCGAAAACTGTCCGTTAATCCTCGGATCAGCAACCCCTTCTCTCGAAACCTGGAAAACCCAAACCAATCCTTCTTCCCAACACCGCTATCTCTCTCTTCCCGAACGCATTTATTCTCGTCCCCTTCCACCGATTTCCGTCGTGGATATGCGGAAAGAATTACAACGGGGAAATCGGTCTATTTTCAGTGAACCCTTAAAAACCGCACTCCGCAATCTAAAAACCGAAGGAAAACAAGGGATTCTCTTTATTCCCCGTCGCGGACATAGTACCTTTGTTTCTTGTCGCAGTTGTGGCTATGTCATCGAATGTCCCCATTGTGATGTCTCCTTGTCTTATCACTACACCCACGAAGGGGGAATGCAAACCTTACGCTGTCATTACTGTAACCACACCCAACTGCAACCGCCACAATGTCCCGCTTGTAGCTCTCCTTACCTGAAACATTTTGGTACGGGGACGCAGCGCGTGAAACAGGCGTTAGAACAAGAATTTCCCGACCTTCGCGCGATCCGTTTTGATAGCGACACCACCCGTACTAAAGGCGCACACCGTTCCCTATTAAAGCAATTTACAAATCAAGAAGCGGACTTGTTAGTGGGAACGCAGATGTTAACCAAAGGACTTGATATTGAACAAGTGACCCTCGTTGCTGTAGTTTCTGCGGATGGGGTGCTGCACCGTTCTGATTATATGGCAGGCGAACGCGCGTTTCAAACCCTCGCCCAGGTGGCGGGACGCGCGGGACGAGGAAATGAACCAGGACAAGTGATTATTCAAACCTATTCCCCGGATCATGCTGTCATTGAAGCGTTACGGACTCATGATTATTTACGATTTGCGCAAGCAGAATTAGAAAATCGGTATGCTTATAATTATCCCCCTTATGGCAAACTAATCTTACTTAATTTAAGTGGTTTAGACGCATTAGAAGTGCAACAAACGGCAATTATGTTAGCGGATGTTTGCAGAGAAATGAGTGGGAATAATTCGTATGAAATTCTTGGTCCTGCACCCGCCAGTGTGATGAGAATTGCCCGTCGATATCGTTGGCAAATTTTATTAAAGTTTCCCTCTGAAAGTACAGAACATGATATTCCTGATTTAATGAGTTTATATCGTTTATGTCCGAAGGGCGTGAGCTTAAATATTGATGTTGATCCCTTAGATATGGGATAAAACCAGTTTTTAAGAATTAGTTTTATTGGGATAATTAGCTAATAAAATTTTATTTTCACCATTTTGAGAAACGACAACAGACTCTCCAAGTTTTTGATGTCTTTCTAGAGCTTTTTTAATTGCTAAATTAATGGGTTCATCAAGGTTATTTAAAAGAGAGTTTTTTGAAACATTATTCATGGCTTGCTCCTTGGATTTGTTGCCATTTCGAGAAATTATTTTCAGTATCAAGCAATTACCTGAGAAAAGGCGATCAAACGAGAAAATCATTGATTGCTGTGGGAAGCACGCGATCGCGCTTTGACCCCAGCCCAATGATTGTATAACTTTTAACTTCTCATTAGAACAGAATCTAACAAAAGAACTTTCTATTTTAAGGTAAACTGAGAATGGTGTTTATATTTGAATCAGGTGTATTAAGTAATGAATTATTTGCCTCTTTTTGGTCGGATTTGTTTGTGTTTAATTTTCTTCAATGGCGCGTTTGGTAATTTCACCACCTTTAGTGAAACGCAAGCTAGAATGGCAGAGATGGGATTACCGATTCCCAGTGTATTGCTTCTAGGAAATATTGTGTTTCAAATAGTTGGAGCAATTTCGTTGTTATTAGGTTTGAAGGTGAAATGGGGAGCAGTGATTCTGATTATTTTTCTGATTCCCACTACCGTCATTTTTCATCCGTTTTGGGTTAATCCTGGAGAATCAATTGCCTTTTTCAAAAACTTAGGCTTAATTGGCGGATTGCTCCTATTAATTTACACTGGTGCAGGAGCAGTGAGCGTAGATCGTGAATAAAAATATCAATATTAAAAATATGAATCAGGTTGAAACGGTTGCTAAAGAATCAATTTTAAAAGCCTTAAATGATCTCATTGATGTGGTTGCTAAACTGCGATCACCGCAAGAGGGATGTCCGTGGGATTTAGCTCAAACTCAGCAAACCTTAGTTCCTTATATTATCGAAGAAGCCTACGAAGTGGCTGCTGCGATTCGGAGCGAGAATCAAGAAGAAATTGTGGAGGAATTAGGAGATTTCTTACTGCAAGTGGTTTTACAAGCTCAAATTGCTTCGGAAAATGGACATTTCACCTTAGAAGAAGTGGCGCAAGGAATTACTGATAAACTCATTCGTCGTCATCCTCATGTTTTTGGGGATGTGGAAGTGGAAGATGCAGCAGAAGTGAGGAAAAATTGGGAAACCATTAAGGCACAAGAAAAAGGATATCATCCCCAACAAATTGAGAAACTGAGTTATAAATTTCAGAAATATACAGAAACGTTGCCTCCACTTTTTGCCAGTACAAAAATTTCAAGTAAAGCAGCAAAACTCGGCTTTGAATGGGAAACAGTAGAAGGAATTTGGGATAAATTTGAAGAGGAATTATCTGAGTTTAAAGACGCTCTAAAAACGGATAATGTGAAGCATCAAGAGTCAGAATTAGGCGATCTTTTATTTACTTTAGTGAATATTGCGCGTTGGTATGGATTTGATCCTTCAGAAGCTCTACATGGAACCAATCGACGGTTTGTCCAACGATTAAGCATTATGGAAGATTTAGCTGATCGTTCTTTGAGTGAGTATTCGTTAGATGAGTTAGAAACGTTATGGCAAACTGCGAAAAAACATCTGTCATAAAAGCCTCTTTTTTTGAGATGAGCAAATTAGTCTTAACAATCGGTCATATTATTCAGGCTTGAAAATCATGTCAGAGACAATGCTGGATCAAGGAGAGGCTGCATTAGAAGCTGGAGAGTATCAAAGCGCGATCGCGCAACTAGAATCTTACTGTCGCAATACCAGTGATCCCACCTTACTCACTCGCGCCCGTAAAGCTCTTGTATCGGCTTATTTAAAAAATGGGAATCGGGCAAAAGCGATCGCGCTGTGTCGTCATCTCTCCCAAAATCAAACGAATCCGGATCAGGCTTGGGCATTAGATACTTTAAAAGCAATCAAAAAACCGCCACTAGCTGTAAAAAACTCAGCCTCACCCGAGCGAGAATGGCGCAATGAAAAAGGGGCAACCCGTTGGCAAGCTCTGAAAAAACCAAAACTTAGGCGAATTTGGATCGCAGGACTTTTTGGCGCGATCGCGCTCTTTTTCTTAATTAAAATCACCGTTGTCGCCTTGATCAAAATTATCAATCTTGCTTTAGTGGAAATCCCCTTTCTTCCCCTCCTTACCGAAGAAATTACCCTGTATTTACTCCTGATTCTATTCCTTTTCGCGATCGCCTCGCCTTGGTTGCTGCAAACCCTGCTTTCTCATCGCTATCAGGTGCGTCCCCTCAAATTTGATGATTTTTGCCAAGCTCATCCTCAAAGTGGCGAGAGTCTTAAAAACGCCTGTCGTAAGGGGAACTTATCTCCACCTCACCTTGACTTAATATCCACTCGTGTCCCCATTATTTTTGTTTATGGTCATCTTGGTAAAACGAATCATCTAGTGATCAGTCAAGGGTTACTGCAACAACTTTCTGATATAGAATTAGCAACTCTGATCGCAGCAGAAATCGGACATCGTAGCACTGGTGTCAGTCTCTTTTTCTCAGTCGCCGTCACCCTCCTGCAAATTCCCTATACTTGCTATCAAGCCTTATCTCGTTGGGGAGATCGTCGCTCTGGGATGTTGCAGTTAATGGCTGCGATAGCAATGGGCTTAAGCTATGGCATCTATTGGCTGTGGCGATTGCCTCTCCTCCCCTTTTCCAGAGTCAGATTTTATTACAGTGATCGGTTTGGAGTGCAAGTCACGGGTGATCCCAATGCATTGAGCCGAAGTCTCCTCAAAAGCGCGATCGGCATGAGTGAATCGATCATGCAAACACAGCATACCCCCCTGCTACTCGAAGGCTTTGAGCTTTTCTTACCCATCAGTTATCAGCAAGCCATCACAATTGGCAGTCTTCCCCCCAACACTGCTTTTGAAACGGTTCTCACTTGGGATTGTCTCAATCCCTATCGTCAGTGGCTAAACTTGTTCAATTCTCATCCGCTATTGGGGGATCGACTCTATGTTCTTTCTCGATACGCGATGATGTGGAAGTTACAACCGGAACTGAAACTGCGTAGCCTTGCCCCTCGCGTTAAAACCAATGGTGAACGTTATCAGAAATTTAAAGAAAGTTATCTCGCACTCCCACTTTTACAAAGTGCTTGTCTCACCAGTCTGGTTTTTTTTATTCTGTTCAAAATTATATTCGGCTCAATGGAGTTATTGAGTCAACAGAATATCATTTGGGTGGATCAAGCCTTACCGTTTCTCAATGCCTTTGCTTTTGTCACCTTTAGTTTTTGTATTATTTTCTGGATTAATCGCTACTTTCCTGAGATTAAAAATCCGAGCGAAGAAGCAACCTGTTATCTTCCGGAACTTCTTGCTGATCGCGCTTTAGTTCCCCCTGATAGTCCGACGATTTATATACAAGGTAAACTATTAGGACGACAAGGAATGAACAATTGGCTCAATCAAGATTTAATTTTAAAGACTGAACAAGGATTAATCCGACTCCACTTTCTCTCTCGTTTTGGTTGGTTCGGAAACCTTGTCTTCAACTCACTTCATCTCAATCAGTTTGTCAATGAAACGGTGATTGTTCAAGGTTGGTTTCGTCGCGCTGGCAAAGTGTGGGTTGATGTTGACAAAATTATTATTAAGAATCAGAAAACAATCCAGAGCGGTTATCCGGTTTGGCTAACTGGGTTAGCAATGATTGCTGCGGTTGGTGCTTCTTATCTCATTCTTACAGCTTGACACTCCAACGGCTAAAAGCAGGTTGGATTCTTAGTTAACGCAACTTATATCTAACGTCTAAAGACGCTTGGTTTTACGGCGACCTTCTATAAATAGGGCTTGCTGAATAAAACGGAAACCCTGACTCAATCAGGTTTTAAGCCTCTTAATGCTTGGAAAAAGTGCATGGGAATTGAACGATCAAGGCAGAAAACGTCTAGCTTTTCCTACCTTCCTTCTTCACTATTGCCTGTTGTCTATTGACTTTTGCCTGGCTAAACCGATAATTAGACTTTTTCAGCAAGCCCTAAATAAAGACGTTCGAGAGAACGTCTCTCCTAATGATTGATTATTCGTTTTTCTCATTGGCTATAAATTCATAGTAAGAGTGTTCTAAAGATTTCCAGAGGGAATGGGCTTGCTCATAGGCTTGCTGAGAAGAAATTTTCCCTGCTGTTTCTAAGTTAGCGATGTAACCCACACGTTGGGCAAATTCTTGTAAGTTGGCATTAAAAACAAGGTTTTCGGGTTTCACTCTGCCTTGGTACGAAGCATGAGGATAGAGATACTGTTCGAGTTTCATAATCAGTTTTAACTAACGTTTATTTTGTCTTAACCTAATTTTAACCTAAGAATTCTGCTCTGACTTCCGTGTCAACCACAGTTTTGGAGTGAGTTAATTTAGTAAGTACAAGCCACTAATGAAAAAAGCAAACCATGTTAGAAAAATTCACTAACATCTCAGAAAATCACACGAATTTAACAGAAGTGGATGCGATTAAAGTTGCCCAAGTTTTGGAAGCGAGTCCCAATGAAGTTTATATTTTTGATCAGGCAACCTTAACCATTGAATATGCTAATCCGCGGGCAGCGCGAAATCTCGGCTATTGTTTAGAAGAGTTACAAAATATGACAATTCTGGATATTAAAACAGAATTTGATATCACAGAGTTAAATGAATTAGTGACTCCTTTAATTAACCATGAAGTAACCCAGATTCATTTAGAGACCCGCCATCGCCGTGCTGATGGTAGCAGTTATCCGGTTGAGGTGTATTTACAATTAGTTGAGGAAGAGGAGACCTTATCCTTTTTTGCAATTGTTGTTGATATTACAAAACAGAAAAATGCCGAGCAATCCTTACAAAATAAAAGTCAAGAATTGGCAAATGTTGCCAATAATATTCCAGGAGCAATTTACCGTTTACATTACTTTCAGGATG
>JAVLCL010000177.1:0-6760 GCA_031580825.1 Halothece sp. Uz-M2-17 | reverse complement strand
ATTTTTTTCGCTGTAAGCCGGTGCATTGGTAAATTGATAGGTTTTCCCTTGCCATTGAATATATCCGGTGGCAAGTCCGTGCGCCATCAAGATTTGCCAACCCGGTTCAAATAAGGGAAGAAAAGATAACCAGCCTGCGGTCGCTTTCTGGGGACGATGAGAGTCTCCCCACCCATAAATGGGCTTAATCTGATATTCCCAAATTGCTGTTTCCCCACTGGCAGGATCACAGAGTTTTCCTTGATTGAGAGTTGCTGTGGCTTGATAGCCTTCCTCAATTTGTTGATTAAATTGATGGGGGGTTAATTCTCGGGGAAAACTCCCGAGAGGACGTTTTGCCCAATGTCCTAAGCCTAAACTGGTATAATCTGCCCAAAAACCTTTAACGTTGGGAAAGGTACGCCAAAAGTATTCATCATTCGGTCCTAAAATTTGCGCTGCACCCCCACTGTAAGCAGTTCCCCCTGCGGGATCATCAATGGAGTACATAAAGGCAAAGGTTTGATTAATTTCGGGAAGCGTGACGCGGTAATACCAGCCTTCAAAAAAACGAGTGGCTTCCCCTGCCCAATGATAACCACTATGGGGAGTTTGCAAGGGATGTCTGGTTTGTAATTTTTGTTGTCTCATGCGCGATTAGTATTGGTTTCTAACCACATTCTGCCCCCCAATCGTTCAACTGTGTCGCACAAACGCTTAAGTATTGACAATCATCGCTCCCATTTTTTCTCGCAGAGTTTCTAAGCCTAGTCTTTTTTCAGCAGCAATATAAACCGCTTCTGGAAAGGTTTCTTGGGCGTGGCTTAACGTTTCTGAGTCAACTTGATCAATCTTATTAAAGACCAGTAAACTCTCAGGTGGCATAATTGGCATCGCTTCTAAAATATTAGTCACCGATTCAATTTGAGTTTCCCAAGCCGGATGAGATAAGTCCACCACGTGCAACATAGCATCTGCTTCACTCACTTCTTCTAAAGTGGCGCGAAAGGCATCAATCAGTGCTGGTGGGAGTTCTTTAATAAAACCAACCGTATCAGTCAGTAAGATAGTTTTCATTTCACCCTGACAGGGAACACTGAGACGGCGCGTCGTGGGATCAAGGGTGGCAAAGAGTTGATCTTCGGCGTAGATCTCAGCTTGGGTTAGGCTATTGAGTAACGTCGATTTTCCCGCATTGGTATAACCGACCACCGCAATTGTGGGAACTTCTTGTTTCTGTCGCTGCTGACGCATCCGAGACCGATGGGATTGCAATTGGTTGACTTCTTGCTGCAACCGAGAGACACGCTTTTGAATGCGACGGCGTTCGGTTTCCAGTTTGGTTTCCCCTGGTCCACGGGTGCCGATTCCGCCCCCAAGACGAGACATGGCTTCTCCTCGCCCGACTAGACGAGGAAGGAGATATTCCAGTTGGGCGAGTTCAACTTGTAATTTTCCAGCGCGCGATCGCGCTCTTTGGGCAAAAATATCTAAAATTAACTCCGTCCGGTCAATGACTCTCACCCCAATCTGTTGTTCTAAATTTCGGACTTGCGCTGGGGTTAAGTCTTGATCAAAGGCAACGAGACTCGCCCCAAGGGTTTGCACCGCGATCGCGATTTCTTGCACTTTTCCAGCCCCAATCACAGTCTGCGGATGGGGGCGACTGCGACGCTGAGTAATCATCTGTAACACTTCTCCCCCCGCAGTATCAACTAAACGGCTTACTTCTGCTAAACCATCTGTAAACTGTTGATGATTTAATTCAGCGGTCATTAATCCAACAACGACAACGCGCTGATGAGAGGTATCAACTTGTTGAGCAACATATTCTCGTTCAAACTCCGCTTCTAAGCCCTCCACCAGATCCAAAAAATCTTGCTGTGTGACCACATCGAGACTTAATGGCGGTGAAACACTCCAATATAAACCTTGCTCGCGGTTGGGGTCAGATTCGGGAGCAAGATGGGCTAAATAAGCCGATTCTACATAACCGGCTGCACCACCGCCACGACGTTGAAAGCCTTGTCCTGTTAGGGTCAAGGTCACTAAAACATCTAACCGTTGTAATACCATCGCGGTTAAACTCGGTTTGTTGGGTGGGGCTGATTTCAAGGCTGTGGTGACACAACGAATCCCAGACAACCGCTTTGCCCCATAACGGGGGAGTTCTAACGGCGGAATTTGGGTTTCTCGCGGGCTACCAACTCCCACCCGAATCACTTGTCCGCGACGGTTAATGTATGCCGAAACCGGCTGATTAATGTCTGTACTAATGGCTGCCACACGCTGGGCAAATTCTGCGGTGGTTGCGCGATCGCGCGGTTGACGTTGATGATACAGCCGTTGTAATTGTTTAAGTTGGCTGGATTTTAATCCTTTCAGGTTGCCGTGAATGGTCTCGATTGACAATCGTCTCCTTAAGATGAAATCAGTAATCTTTGCTACATATTGCTTCCCAAAAAGGGGAGAGAATACTAGCGATAAGGTCATCCCCCATCGCTCAATCCTCTTTCTTTCATCTTAAAGGGCAATCTTGAAACGTTGCTGTTGGAAAATTGGCATAAAAAAACCGCAACCCATACCCAAGTTGCGGTAACAGCTTCTCTATTGATAAAGGGAATCCCCTTAACCAAATGCCCCGCTAACATATTGCTGAGTCGCTTCTTCTGCTGGATTTTGAAAAATAGTTTCAGTATCGTTATATTCCACCAGATAACCTTGTTTGCCGTGTTCAGTCGGCTCAGCATTAAAAAATGCGGTTCGATCAGAGACCCGTGAGGCTTGCTGCATATTATGGGTCACAATCACAATTGTGTATCTCTGTTTGAGTTCTGCAATTAATTCTTCAATGCGAAGGGTGGAAATGGGGTCAAGAGCCGAACAGGGTTCATCCATTAAAATCACCTCCGGTTGAATCGCAATTCCGCGCGCAATACAGAGACGTTGTTGTTGTCCACCGGATAAAGATAAACCACTTTCTTTTAATTTATCCTTTACCTCTTCCCAAAGGGCAGCTTGTTTCAGGCTTTGTTCCACCAGTTCATCCATATTCCCTTGGTAGCCGTTAATTCTAGCCCCAAACGCAATATTTTCATAAATCGACTTCGGGAAGGGGTTAGGCTTTTGGAAAACCATACCAATACGACGGCGAACTTCTACCGGATCCACCCCTCTGGCATATAAATCTTTACTGTGGTAAGTAATTTTTCCTTCTACTTTCGCCCCAGCCACTAAGTCATTAAGACGATTAAAGCAGCGGAGAATGGTACTTTTACCACAACCAGAAGGACCAATCAAAGCGGTCACTTCATTGGCATGGATATCCATATTCACATTACGCACAGCCAAAGTTGAACCATAATAGACATTGACATTGGCAGCTTGTAAAACAGGCTCACTGATCTGAGCATTACTCGAGGTTTGAGAAATTTGGGGATCACTTGTCATTATTTTGTCCTCAATTCTTGTTAAGAATGATGATTTTAATTAAGTTTCTTCTGGAATTTGTTACGGAGAAAGATAGCGATCGAGTTCATCAGTAGTAATACCACCATCAGAACAATAATTCCAGTGGCAGCAACCGCATGGAACTCTTCTTGCGGACGAGACACCCAGTTAAAAATTTGAATCGGCATTACGGTAAAGGGCGTTCTTAACCCCTCCCAAACCGGCCAAGTAGTCGGAAGGAAAGCAATATACGTTAAAGCTCCCACAGTAATTAACGGGGCAGTTTCTCCAATCGCACGAGATAAAGCAAGAATGGTTCCCGTTAACATTCCGGGAAACGCAAGGGGAAACACTTGTTCTCGGACGACTTGCCAACGAGTTGCACCAAGTGCCATCCCTGCTTGTCTCAAACTATCTGGAACGGCTCTTAAAGCTTCACGGGTCGAAACAATAATAATTGGCAGAATGAGCAACGACATAGTTAGCGAACCCGCTAAAACCGTACGTCCTCCGGTAATCGGTTCCATAACCCGAACAAAAGCTTGTAACCCCAGTAAACCATAAATAATTGAAGGCACTGCTGCCAAGTTTCCAATATTGACTTCAATTACCTTGGCATACCAAGTGTCCGCAGCAAATTCTTCTAAGAAAATGCCTGAACCAACTCCCACAATAAAAGACACAATTGCAGTAATGATCATGAGCCAGATTGTTCCCACCCAAGCGGATAAAAACCCAGCTTGTTCTGGTTTACGGGAAGGATAGTTAACCAAAAAGCTCCAGTCAAGATTACCAATGCCATCGACGAGAACGTCAATTAATAATACAGCCAAGACCACTAAACCAATATAAGTGGCAATTAGGCTAACAATACGAAAAATATTACCCTGCCGATAACGTTTCGACAGAGAAGTTTGAAATTGTGAGCTTATCTGCTCTTTCATTGGATCGGCGGTTGTCATTACTCGTATTTCTCCCTAAATTTACGCACAAACCAGAAACTAAAGACATTCAGTAGGAGTGTAATTAAAAATAAGCTAGCACCAACTACAAATAAAGTGTGATAGGCAAGGGTTCCCGTTGGTGCATCTCCTAAACTCACCTGAACAATAAATGAGGTCATTGTTTGCACAGATACGAAAGGATTCAAGGTTAAGGTTGGGTTTTGTCCCGCAGCAACGGTTACAATCATGGTTTCTCCCACCGCACGGGAAATCGCTAAGATGAAGGAAGCAACAATTCCTGATAAGGCTGCTGGAATCACCACACCAATCACGACCTCTTTTTTGGTGCAACCCATGGCATAAGCCCCTTGACGTAAACTTTGCGGTACTGAATAAATGGCATCTTCGCTAATCGAGCCAACCAAGGGAGTAATGGAAATTCCCATCACTAAACCAGCACTGAGAGCATTAAATCCTTGCAAACCCGGAATAAAACTTTGTAGTAATGGCGTTACAAAAAGAAGCGCAAAATAACCGAAAACAACAGAGGGGACTCCGGCTAAAACCTCTAATGCTGGTTTAATCCAACGACGGACTTTCGTGGGGGCATATTCACTCAAGTAAATGGCTGAGAGTAAGCCAATGGGTAAAGCAACAGTAATTGCAATTACAGAAGTTAAAAAGGTCCCACTCAAAAGAACAAAAATGCCATATTGAGGATTAACGAACAAAGGAGTCCATTCAGTATCAGTGAGAAATCGCCAAATTGGGATTTCTTGGAAAAAGATCAATGTTTCTGAAGCGAGAGTTAGGACAATACCTGCTGTTGTCGCAATGGAAACAAAGGCAAATAAGCCGAAGATAAAAACGACAATACGCTCAATGAGTTTATTGAACTTCCGATCAGGCTGGAATAAATTGTCAGGTTGATTAGCTGTCATTGCTCCTCATACAGTTAATAGAACTCAGATTGAGGTCAGCCCATGATTGACTGACCCCATTAATGATTCAAATCATTTCAGATTAAAGCACTTCGTTGAGCTTTACGCCAACCGTAGAACCTCCTTCAAAAATCGTTCCTGTTTTGCGATTTTCAAAGCGAGTCATCGCTTTTTCATAGATGGTGTCACTTAAGCCCACATAACCAACTTCTGTTACGAGACCACGATTTTCTGAACTGAGATAGAAATTGATAAACTCTTCAACTTGGGCTTTTTCTTCCGCTGCTGATCGTTTGACGTAGATAAAGATGGGGCGTGCTAAGGGTTGATACGTGCCTTCTTCAACAGTGGCAGCACTGGGAGCAATACAGCCTTCTCCATTGTCAGGGTTTTGGTCATCAATAGTTACTGCTGCCAACTTGTCTTGGTTTTCTTCGTAGTAAGCCAGACCGAGGTAGCCTAAGCCCCCTTGGTCACTAATCACCCCTTGGACAATGACGTTATCGTCTTCACTGGCGGTATAGTCACCACGACTTGCCCCGCCTTCACCCATGATGGCTTCGGTGAAATAGTCAAAGGTTCCGGAATCTACCCCAGGTCCATAAAGACTTAAAGTTTGGTCTGGAAAACTATCACGCACTTGCTGCCAGTTATCAATCGTTCCCTGGGCATCAGGTTCCCACATCGTCTCCAGTTCTTCTGTGGTTAAGCATTCTGCCCAGTCATTTTCGGGATGTTTAATCACTGAAATCGCATCAAAGGCAACTGGAATTTCGATGTATTCGATGCCAGCTTCCGCGCAGGCTTCTTTTTCAACTTCCTTAATAGGGCGAGACGCATTAGAGATATCAGTTTCACCATTGCAGAATTTCTTGAAACCACCACCGCTTCCAGAAACCCCAACGGTGACTCGAACATCAGGAAATTTACCTTGGAATTCTTCTGCCATTGCCTCAGTAATGGGGAAGACAGTGCTAGAGCCATCAATGGCAACAGAACCACTGAGTCCAGATCCACCGCCATCAGTTTGACCCCCATCAGTAGCTTGGTTATCCGTTGCCCCTCCACAAGCAGCAAGAGTGACAGTCAGTGCGCCCACAGAGGCGAAGGAAACGAGACGGCGTGTATATTGGTTCAACATAATGAGTTTTTGACCTATGATTTAAGAAGTTTGTCCCGTAGCAAGATATCGTTTAATCGTAAAATTTAGGTTAAGGTGATCAGAATTATTGGAAAAAATCTGAGGAGAAATAGAGATCCTTCTATCCAAAAACTATATCCTCAAGAAGTAAAGAGAAGGTTAAGTTGACAAAAAAATAATAATTCACCTAGAATAGTAGGCTGTGACATTTTTTTTGGGGATTGAAGCCATGAATGCACAAGAGATAATCCGCTCCATCGAACAGGAGCAGATGAAAGACGATCTTCCCGTGATTCATGTGGGAG